>CAYSNA010000513.1:0-3799 GCA_964432185.1 uncultured Cytophagia bacterium | reverse complement strand
ACCCAGACGCAGCCTTCAAGTGTTGTCGGTGCAGAAATTTTTGGGGGCTTGGAAACCTCCGGGGTTTTTGTTGTGCTTGATGAAACCGTGGATCGTGAATCCATTGGGCGAGCCTTTTCCAGCCGATCCGCCGACACAATAAATCCGGCCACCGCCGATGCGGCTGCCGTGGCCGGACTGGCAAGGTATACCTCCCCCTTGCCCTGCTTGCCGGTAAAATTGCGGTTGCCGGTGCTGACCGTGACTTCGCCAGGACCATTTTGCCCAACCTGTCCGGCGGCGCACCCGGCGCACCCGGCGTTGCTGATGAGCGCGCCGGCGTTTTTAAAAATGTCGAACAATCCTTCTTGAAGACAGCGCTGCCATATCGCATCCGTGGCCGGGACAATTTTAAGGACGACATGATCGGCCTTTTTTCGATTTTTTAGAATGTCAGCGGCGAGAGACAAATCTTCGAATCGGCCATTGGTGCAGGAACCGATAAAAACCGAATCGACGCGTCTGCCTTCCAGCTCCCGAACCGAAACGACATCATCCGGGTGGCCGGGACGCGCGATGAGCGGCTGCACTGTTGAAATATCGATTTCTATACTCTTATCGTATTTGGCTTCAGAATCGGCAACAATCGGCTCAAACGACGCGCCCGCTTTGTGGCAGTAATTGATTATTTCATCTGACGGTGGAAAAAGCACAATGATGCCGCCCATCTCCGTGGCCATGGAGGCGATGGTGATGCGATCCTGAAGTGAAAACTGATCACTATCGCCGGAAATTTCCGCGGCATAACCGAGCAATCCGCCGGCCCCCAGTTTTTGCAGGAGTAATAGCGTAACGTCTTTGGCGGCACAGTTTTTCGGCATCTCGCCCAAAAAATTGATTTTCAGACTTGGCGGCACTTTAAACCACACCGTGCCGTACGCAAACGCGGCCGCGATATCGACATCGCCCATGCCCTGACCGAAGGCGCCAATGGCGCCGAGAATATTGGCGTGCGAATCGGTGGAGACAAACGTACCGCCCGGGCCGACGAGGCCGTTATCAATCGCCACGTGCGTGCCAATGCCGCTGTCAATATCAAACACACGAATACTATGCTCACGCGCAAAATCACGGCAGAGCTGCTGATTGGCAGCGTATTTTTGATCCGAACCGGTGGGATTGCAGTCAAAGGTAAAGAACGTTTTTGCAGGATCGTCAATCCGCAAATTTTTATTTTGCAGATGGTTCACCACGTTGGCGCCGCCGAAATCGCGGGCGGCTCGAACATCAATTTTAACATCCACAATATCACCGGAATGGACCTCTTTACCGGCGTGCGACGCGATTATTTTTTCAATGAGAGTCGGCATGGTTTTCTCCTACACCACCAACCGTTCTTTAAACGGCAAAAACGTCATAAAATCGCAGTGATGCACAATATACGCCTCGACCGTTCTTTTGACGTGATCGCCCTCGCCAGCATGCGCGGCGATGATATGCAGCACCTCCGGCGGCAGGCCGTGCTGCTCGGCCAGCGCCACGCCGGAAAACGGATGCCGTACGTACTTGCCATAATGACCCTGAATCACCTTGCCGTCATGTTTTTCATATTCGAGCAGCTTGCCGACATCGCACAAAATGGCGCCGGCAATGAGCACATCCATATTGACTTTGAGATCGACGCCGAGAAATTTCATGATATGTTCGCCGCAACTTTTCGCCATGTGCACCACCGCGCGTTTGTGGTCCATAAATGAAACGTGAACGTTTGGAGTCAGCAATGTGAAGGGAATGAGATACAGGTCCTCAGCCGTCAAGTCGCTTTTATTGAGCGCCGTTTGCCACGTCGCTGCCGTCTTTTGTCGAAGAGCTTGATCCTCGATCCATTGCAATTCGGGCCATAATTTTTCGATGGTCATACTATCCTCTCATAACTGTGAAATAATGGCATCGGTCATCTGTTGAGTCGAAGCCGCGCCCTGTTGAAAAACATCGGAACCGCCTTTGAGTTTCTTCATGTCATAGGTTTGAACGGCTCCATACGCGATAACTTTGCTGATGGCCGCGCGAATGTTATCGGCCTTTTCATTCTCGCCAATGTGATCGAGCAACATACAGGCGGAAAGTATCATAGCGATGGGATTGACGATCGGCGGATCAAGGTGCTCATATTTGGGCGCCGAGCCGTGAGTCGGTTCGAACACCGCGACCTCGTCGCCAATATTGGCGCTGCAGGCGAAACCGAGGCCGCCGACCAATCCGGCAAAACCATCCGAAATAATATCGCCGAACATATTGCCCGCGACAATGACACCATAGTCCTCGGGATTCTTCGTCAGCCACATCATCTGCGCATCAATATTGGTGGACCAGAGTTGAATATCCGGAAAATGAGCGGCCACCTTGCGCGCTTCCTCCTCCATCATGCCGGAGGTTTCGCGGATTACATTCGGCTTTTCACAAATGGTCACGGATTTATACTGATGCTTTTTCGCGTATTCAAAAGCCGCCTGGCAAATGCGACGGCAAGCGTTGCGGGTAAAAATTCGCGTCGACACCGCAAGATCCTCGCCCGGGGTATTTTTAAAAGCCGCCATTTTCGGATGTGTTTCCAGCGCCTTTCTAACAACATCAGGCGGATTGGTCCATTCGACGCCGCAATATAATCCCTCGGTGTTTTGACGAAAGATAACGGCATCCACCGGCGGCTCGACAACATGGCCGTTCGCATCGCGTCTGATGAAATTCAGCGGATTGCCGGAAAAAGCGCGGCAGGGACGAATGCAGATATCCAGATTAAAAAGCTGGCGCATTTTGACAATCGGACTATAATACACCAATCCCTTGCCCTGCAATTTTGGCGATAGCTCGGCCGCCGCTCTATCTTTCGGTTTTGAGGTGATGGCGCCGAACAATCCCAGTTTATGTTTTTGTAAAAGTTCGATGGTGCGGTCGGGCAGCGGATTGCCTTCTTCGCACCAGTATTTCCAGCCGATCGGCGCTTCAAGGTAGGTCGCTTTAAATCCGACGGCATCGAGCACTCTAATCGCTTCTGGCAACACCACATTGCCAATGCCGTCGCCGGGCATCGTTACAATCGTATAGGAACTCATGCGGCTACTCCGTGTTGGTTATGTTGAACGGCGTGAATTGCGTCATAGATGATCGAGATGGCGCGATCAATTTGCGCCTCGGATACCGTGAGCGCCGGGCAGAAGCGGATGGCGCTTTCACCGCAGCCGAGCATCAGCAAACCGCGCTGGAAACATTCGAGCACAACGCGATTGCGAAAATCCGGAAAAACATCGCGGCTGTCGCGATCCTTGACAAACTCAACAGCCGCCATCAAACCGCGGCCGCGCACCTCGCCGATATTCTCAAATTCATCAAACAGATGATGCAATTGCTGCATCAAAAAGTCACCGACAGTTTTCGCATTCTGCATCAGGCCCGCGTCCAACAAATCGAGCGTGGCCAGCGACGCGGCGCAGCTCACCGGATTGCCGCCAAAAGTTGAAGCATGCGAGCCGTACGGCCAATCCATAATATCCTCGCGAGTGATGAGGGCGCCAAGCGGCAAACCGCTGGCGATGCCCTTGGCGCTGGTGATCATGTCCGGCTCCACGCCGGAATGCTCGACGCACCACATTTTTCCCGTACGGCCCATGCCGGACTGCACTTCATCACACACCAACATGATGCCGTACTTTGAACAGAGTTCTCGCAGACGCGGCAAAAAATCATCCGGCGGCACGATATAGCCGCCCTCTCCTTGCAGCGCTTCAACAAAAATCGCCGCCACTTCATCGGGGCTGACCTT
>CAYSNA010000512.1:0-3807 GCA_964432185.1 uncultured Cytophagia bacterium | reverse complement strand
TGCGACGCATCAAAGGTGATGCTGTGCTGCCCGGACGTCAGGCGTTTTTCGAGGAGCAAGTCAACGCGTCGGCCCAAAAGATCAGAGACGGCCAGATTGATATCGGCATCGGCAGGCAACGTAAAATCGATGGTCGTTGTCGGATTGAACGGATTGGGATAGTTTTGTTTTAATGAAAAATCCGTGACAAGCTTTTGTTCATTTTGAATCACATCCGTCGAGCCCGGATCGCCGGTAAAGATGTACAAACCGGCAGCGCTGTTTATCCACTTGTTGTCATGCTCATCTATTGCAATTTGAAAGCAATCCCAATGGCTCAAACCGGAATTTTGCGGTGTCCAGACCGACCAATCGGTTCCATCAAAACATGCCACTCCATTATGGGTGGTGATCCATTTGCAATTATTTTTATCAACAACGATAATATGAGCATTGTTGTGCGGGATAGGAGAATTTTCTGTATTATAAACAGTCCAGTTTGTCCCGTCAAATCGGATAAGCCCTACACCGCCGCCGGCATCAAAAGAGCTGGAGGTGCCGAGCCATTTTTCGTCGTTTTGATCGATGACCAAGCCCCAGATGATATTGCTGTGGATGCCGGAATTGGAGGTGTCCCACACTGTCCAGTTTTCACCATCAAATTTGGCCAGCCCGCCGCCTCGTGTGCCAATCCATTTTGTACCATGCCGATCGAGTGCGATCGACCAGACCTGATCGCTCGGAATGCCGGAATTTGCCTTGTTGTACACAATCCAGTTTGTACCATTATAGCCGATGAGTCCACCCCCGTAAGAACCGAACCACATGACGCCGTCGTTGTCCATGACCTGCGGCCATACCGCATCAAAGGGAATATCAGAATTTTGCGGCGTAAAGGATGTCCAGGTCGTCCCGTCAAAGCGGGCGGCACCGCCGTACGTCCCCACCCAGACTTCGCCGGAGTGTCCTTGGGCGATCCCCCACACATTATCATCCGGAATAGCCGAGTTTTGAGAATTGTACAACGTGGTATCGGCGCCGTTTATTCGTACCACACCGACGTCATAAAAACCGATCCATTTTTCCGTGCCGATAACACTGACATCATAGAGGCGGCCCGGCAGAAACGTTTTGACAAGTTGTTTTTCCTGCCAGTCATTGCCGTCAAAAGTAAAAAGTTGTGCGCCTGAAGTAGAAGCCCAAACCGCGCCGGTGTTATCGAGGCCAAGCTCAACCACTTTATTTTCTGCAAGCAGCGAATTGCCATCATTAAAAGTTGTCCATAAATTACCGTCAAGCAAAGCCAGTCCGGCATCCGCTGTGCCGATCCATTTTCTATCCTGGTCGTCAACGACGATTTTACTAATTCGGTTTGTCGGCAGGTTTGAGTTTGAGGCATCGTAGACAATCCAGTTTTCACCGTCAAACTGAGCCAGTCCTGCTTTACTGGTGCCGATCCATTTTGTATCGGACTTGTCAATGGCTAAAGCAGAGATTGTCTTATCGGGCAGTCCGGAGTCTGTGGTTTTGAAAACCTTCCAATCCGTACCATTAAACTGTGCAAGGCCGTCACTCGTGCCGATCCATTTATCACCTGACGAGTCAATCACAATGACATTGACAGCATTATGCGGCAATCCTGAATTTGATTTGTCATAAAGAGTCCAGTTGGCTCCGTCAAAATGGACCAATCCCCTGGACGTTCCAATCCACGTATGCTGGGCAAAATCAACCGCAATACACTTGACGGCGTCCGTCGGCAAGCCGGAATTATCCATTGTATAGTTGGTTGACTGCGCGCCGTCAATAAAACAGAGGCCATTCCCTGCAACTCCGAGCCAGAGGTTTCCGGACGCATCAGCGGCGATAGCGTTTATATTGTTTCCCGGCAGTCTACCATACGAAGCATTGATCAGATTTTTTTCGCCGGTGATCGAATTAATTTTAAAAAGACCCAAATTGGTGCCGACATAGATGAATTCGCCATGCCCGACAATGACATTTATCGTCTCAATCGGCGTTGGATAGTGAATCCATTGCGCAGGATCAGAAACACCAATTCGAATAAAAAAACAGTTGAATACGGCCAGATACAAAAACAACTTTTTCATTTTACACCTCCGTGTTTTAATTTCAAATTAGAGACCCGATCCCTTGGCGAGATCGGGTCAATTAGATGCGGCTTTCCACTATTTGATCAACATCAGCTTGCGCATTTGCACCTGCTCCCCCGCCTGCAAACGATACAGATAGACGCCCGACGTCAATTGTGAGCCGTCAAATTGCACGCTGTGCACCCCGGCATCCAGTCGTCCATTCACCAGGGACGCCACCTCGCGGCCGAGCAGATCGTGAATTGTCAAGGTTACTTCCCGGAGCGCGGGCAGATTGAATTCAATCGTCGTGGTTGGATTAAAGGGATTGGGATAGTTTTGTGCCAGCGAAAATTCTTGAGGTGCTGATTTTGCGGTTACTACCGTTGGATCATCCGGCGCTCCCATCAACATAGCCGTACCCTGTGAGATTGGACTGATATAGTTATTATTATCCGGATCAAATACAGAGCAGAGGGTTTCTCGCTCCAATCCAGGCGTGTCGCTATCGTTCCATAAAATATCATAACCAAGTTTCCAACCGATTGCAGGTTCAACACCGATTGAATCCATGGGTAGGGCTATTTCAAGTAAGAGTTTATTATCGACAAGCGTTGATGCATACATGATCGAATTTGCATCAAATTCGCCGTTCCAGGCAAAGTACAAAAACGGCGGACTAATCGGTTCTTCTTCGGAACCGTACGAGAAATTAAACTGAAAATCATTGACGCCGTCAAATTGTCCCCAATTCACCCCCGGTCCGCGCTTTTCCCCCTTTGAGTTATCTCCATCAAACCATAGCTCAATACCATCATCTTTCCAATTGATACCCGGGATTAAACCGCTGCCTTGCTGCAGGTAGACGTCATCGACGATCTCCATAAAAAAGTAGAGATAACTGCTATCCCATGCCGTTTTATAATGCAATGTCAAATCATTTACATCATGGAGTTCAGCAAAACCGCGATAGTTGTTGATTTGAAATGTTGGTAAATCGGCAATAAATTCATCCATTTCACCGTCTATTACCGGCTTCTCGTCAGTATACCAAACATCCGTATACGGAAAGACCATTCGTTCGCCGAGCTCCACCGTGCCCAACGTACCGGGATTCTGCCAGGACTCATCCTGCGTGGAAAAAACTTTGCATTTGGAATCGCGCTCGACGCCGGCGATGTCGCTGTCGTTGTAATCAATCTCCAAGCCTATCTGCATACCTGGAGCAGGCGCAACACCAAGTAGTGACCAGGGGATTGCCACCTCTAAACGTAAGCCGGCCGGTCCTGCTGGGCCTTCACCACCGTCCTGTTCATTGACTAGCTTTTTCCAGCCAGCCTGCTGAATGCCGCTAAAATCGGCGTTCAGACCATTGCCCGCCTTTTTCACTGTTTGAAATACTGCGGCATCATCCGGATCATAGAGAAAGGCAAAACCAAAATCATTGGCGCCGTCGTACGAATTCGATTTGCTGTTATCGGCATCCAACCAAATCTCGATGCTGTCGTCAGTGTGGTCATCGGCGCCGTCGTTACGTAAGGTGTCGTCGTTGACTTCGATGAAAAAATACAGATATTCATCATCGTAGAGACTCCGCCAGCTCAGAGCGCAATCCAGGTAACCGGGATTGGCTTGCGGACTGGATGAATTGATATTGTAATCCCGATGCCATTGACTGTTCTTCCAGACATCGTCAAGAACCGCGTCAATACCGGGTGCAACGGATGCCCTGGGA
>CAYSNA010000511.1:0-3816 GCA_964432185.1 uncultured Cytophagia bacterium | reverse complement strand
ATATTTTTAGGTAAAAAATTAATTTTAAAAATATTAAAAAACAAAGCGCTCGAAAGACACCAAGAAAGAATTGTCGATAAAAGATTAAGAATCAAGATTTCCCTTCGTGCGCTTCGTGTCCTTCGTGGTTTGGAATTGTTTTTTTTTATAACGACTTGGTTCGATTTATGTCCTGACCATGTGTGAACAATACAAGTTAAATAACCTGAGTCAATCTCACTTCACAATAGACAATCGGAAATGCCAGACCATAATTGTTTAAAACCTGCGGATGAATTTCACCGAGTCGGGCCCAGAGTCCGTTCGCATTGGTTATTTCGGCGCAGCGGCCTTCTGTAAAGGTGGAGTGAATGACCGCTTTGTATTCTCCGGCGATCTTTAATTCACGCAAAATCGAATCGAGAACCATGCGGCCTTCGGCATAACCAGTATCCGGGCTAATGATAGCGAACGCCAGATGGCGGTATTCGCGCGTGCCGGTTTCCGCTTCTTTATCAATATGAATGACATTACCGATTTCGAAAATCTTTTGCGGCACGGCTTTTCGGCGGTTTTTATTAAACGTCTCCAGCATACCCGTCATCATATGATTCCGCAATACCTTTTGTTCGATGGTTTTCGGATTCTCAACAATGACGTGATTATTGTCCGGCTCCAGATTAAATTTGCTAAAATGCCGCTCAATGGATTGCAGCAACAGACTCATGATTTCGGTGAAGCCGAGTCCGATCATCACGTCGCGAACCATACGGCTCAATTTCTCTTCGGGACGCGCATCCCCAATCGTGTAGGTCGGGACGATGGCCGGTTCGATATTTTCGTAACCGAAACCGATGGCCAGGTCTTCGAAAACATCAACTTCGTGGCGGATGTCCGATCGAAAAGCCGGATAACTGACCGTGTACAGATCGCCATTCGGCTCGACATTCAGGCGCATCTTGCGCAGATACTCCATGAATTCATCTCGATTGAATGGCAAGCCGAGCCACTTTTTCGCTTCATCAAAACTAATGTCGATGGAACCGGGCGTCAAATCCGGTGTGTTTTGCGGACCGTCTGGATAATTCATTTTCACGGTCTTGATATCGCCGCCCAGTTCAACAAGCGCACTGACGAGCGTCACCAGCGAATCAACGACCGCGTCTTTGCTGAGACCGGTCACATCAATGAACAAACGTTTCGTGCCGATTTTACACTTGGTCTCATCCGAATTGATGATCGGCGGCATAGAGAGCACGAGACCTTTTGAATCCAATAAAATCGGATATTTTTTATACATCTCCATCAAGTGCTTGTAGCCGACGCCTTTGGGATGTTTGTCCAAAATCTCGTTCGGCGTCATCTGCACGCCGGGCATGCCGAGCGGACAGAATTTAAATTTATTGGGATCAACCACGCTATAGGTGATCGGCCTTTCGATGGTGTCCAGATCATAAACGCCAATGGACGCCAATTTGCGGTCGCGGCCAATACCCCAATGCAGGTGTTCCTGCAGGCGCATAATTTCGCGCAGACCGTTGTGATCGAGTTCCGGCACATCAACCACCGCGCAGAGGATATAGGGACGATACGTGCCTTCTTCCAGCATGATCGGATCGACGTTGACCTCGATACCGCTATCCGTTACTGTAAATTCGGATAATCCACTTTCAAGGCCGAGATATCCCTTGAGGGCGCGAGAGAGCCCACCGGGATCAAACAGATCCGGGCGATCGGCGAGCAGATCGAGGCGAATCACTTCATCCGTGGCAAATTTTTCAAACGGCTCTTCGCTTTCAAAGCCGCAAAAGTCGCAGCGTTTTGGCGGATCGTCGCGCTCCAGTTTATCATTTGGCGTGTCGCAGGCCGGGCATTTGTACAACGCCAGCGTGGCCGTATCCTCCACGTCGCAGCCGAGCTGCTGCATGCCGTGGACCAGCGTATCCATTTGAAAATCCTGGCCCAGCAATTGATTGAGCCGAGCCGCGCTAATGGCAACTATTGGCACAGCGGCACCTCCTTGATCTTGTCAATATCACTCCAGTACAATTCGCGAATATCTTTGAGACCGTAACGCAGCATGGCGAGGCGTTCGAGGCCGAGGCCCCACGCCAGCACCGGCACGTTGCAGCCAAGCGGGCGGGTCACTTCCGGGCGGAAAATGCCGGAGCCGCCAAACTCGATCCATGAGCCTTTTGATTCCATGTACACGGAAATTTCGGCGCTCGGCTCGGTGTAGGGGAAAAAGTCCGGTTTGAAGCGCACTTTGTCAAATCCCATTTTGCGGTAAAACTCTTTTAACGTCCCAAGCAGCGTGGCGAGATTGCCGTTTTCGTCAATGATGATGCCGTCAACCTGGTGGAATTCCGGCAAATGCTTATAGCTGATGGATTCGTTACGGAACACCTTGCCGACGCAAAAAACTTTGCGCGGCGGATTGGGATTTTGTTGCAGCGCGCGAACTGTCGACGCCGTGGTGTGCGTGCGCAGCACGGTTTGACGGGCGCGTTGTTCGCTCCAGGTGTAACCCCATCCGGTTGAGCCGGTGTCGCCGCCGTTTTCATGCGTTCTTTTCACTCTATCCACAATTTCCGTATCCGGTAGTTTTGCCTCGCCGGGACGCGTCAGATAAAAAGTATCCTGCATGTCGCGCGCTGGATGGTCTTGCGGCTGGAACAGCGCATCAAAATCCCAGAACGCGGACTCGACCATGGGAGAGACGATTTCCTCAAATCCCATTTCGAGAAAAGCGGTGCGCGTTTCCTGAATGATTTTTTGCATGAGATGAATTTTGGCCGGCGCGATGTTTTCCGCTTCCAACGTGACATCGTAATGGCGCAACTGGATGTTTTTCCACTCGCCGCTGGTGATGTCGTCGGATGTCAGTACATTGCGTTCTTTGACGATTTTTATATCTTTCGATGACAGCGCGGCTCGACCGGCTTCTGTCAACGTGACGAGGCGGATGGTGCGTTGCTTGATCTTTGCGACCGGATTTCGATTCGAGAGCAATTTTTTAATATACTCGGCATCAAGCTCAAGCTCATCAATAAAAACACCGCCTTTTTCGATGGCAATGGTGAGAGCTTTTTCATCATCCGCCAGTTCATCCATGGCGGCGCGTCCGGAATTCGTCAAAACGAATTCGCCTTTGTCTTTATCAAACCATTGACGCAGCGAGCCCCATTTGATGATTTCGTTCATCGGAATGTCCATCTCGTTGGCTTTGCCGGCGAGATCTTTCATCGGCAAGCGGCCGGTCTCTTTGAGCAGGGTTAATGCCTGGCGTTCCGGCAGACCGGCGGCGAGCACTTCTTTTACGCCTTCGGCAGGAACAAGCTCTTCGCGCTGATTTTCTTCGATCGTCGCCCAGCCTTCATCCGCCGCCATTTGCACGGTGGCCGACACCTGAGGCATATCCAGTCCAGATTTGGCCACGATGTGGTTGGTGTTTAGCGGCTCGGATGAAGTGAGGAGCGATTTTAATATCGTCCATTGATTTTCGTTTAAGGTCATTTTATCCTCAAGGTGAAAAATGTCGAAAATTGAATCGGCAAATTTAATGAATTAAAAGAATAAGATCAAGTTAGGAATGGTGCGGACAAGGTTTGTGAAGAAGAATCGGATAAAATAATTTGGCAATTGTTAAAAAGTTCTTGATTTTTTTTTCAAAAAGCCTATCTTTAGCCTCGCAAAATAAGCGGGAGTCGTTCAGTGGTAGAACATCCCGCCCTTAGCGGGACCAAGGTTGGGGTCGCGAGTGTGATCTCAACAAAATAGTCGCGGGAGTAGTTCAGTGGTAGAACACAACCTTGCCAAGGTTGGGGTCGCGAGTTC
>CAYSNA010000510.1:0-3819 GCA_964432185.1 uncultured Cytophagia bacterium | reverse complement strand
GACAAGTGAACATTGGCGCGAACAACGGGCCGCATCGCAACGGCAAGGGGACGTTATACGAAGGCGGCATCAAAGTGCCGATGTGTATCAAGTGGCCGGGACAAATTCCACCCGGACGCAGCAGCGATCGCATCGGCCTCACGATGGATATCTTGCCGACCGTATTTAAAGCCGCAGGTTTACCTATTCTCCATAAAATTGATGGCGAGTCGTTTCTGCCAACGGCGCTTGGCGTGCCGCAAGCCGCGTCCACGCGCGATCTGTTCTGGGGCCGCCGCGAAGGCCGCGAGTGCGAGACGTGCAATTTTCCGGTTCCGGGCACCGTGTACGGCATGCGCCGCGGTGACTGGAAACTGCTGCAGCCGCATCCGGAAACGGATTTTGAATTGTATAATCTAGCGGATGATCCGCTGGAAGAACAAAATCTCGCCGAAGATCAGCCGGACAAATTCAATGAACTGCGCGACGCACTTTTAGCGCAACTGGATGAATACGCCAAGGTTCCGTGGCAGCCGCCGGAATATCAAAATAATAACTCGGATTGAAAAAATTCATTTTTTAACTAACGATAAATTACCATTACGAGGGAGGCGCTATGAAAAATGTTGCTCAATCCAATTTAATGAAAGCGTTAACTATTTTTTTGCTTGTAACAGGTTCGCTATAGGCTCAAGACATTGGCTCTGTTTATATTGGCACATCCAATCTGCAAAAGACCACTGTTAATAATTTTCATGAAAGCAAGCTGAGCGATAACGGGCTTACATTGGGCATTTTATTACCTGTGCGGATTCCGGTTGTAACGGTCTATTATAAGGCCAAATTTTCCTACTGGAAAATTGCCGAACAGGAACAATGGAGTGACTACACCCAGTATCTGAGTGGCGTAAACGAAGTGCTCATTGGAAAAAAATTGTCCTTTGGCAAAAACTCGATAATTCCGCAGCTCGGCGTCGGATTTCGCGCGGAAGGAATTTCAGACGATGATTATAACGGTTCAAATTTTGAAAGTGGATTTTTTGATTTTTCGATCCTTTATAATCGATCAATTGGAAAATCAATGGTTGGACTCATGCTGAACATCGAAAATGAATTCTTTAACAGCTGGGAAGAGCAGACACTCGGCAGACGGCTTGATCTTGCACTTGTCTTTTCCCGATAATTGCATGAGACCTTTAGCCGAAAAAGTCTAGCCTCTGTTACAAGTATCAGTGATCAAACTGGCCCACGATTATCAAACCGAATGACCAAAGAGGTACATCTCATGTTTTCAAATCGCACGTTCTTAACGTTTGTACTTTGTATATTTTTCTTCAAGATGGTTTCCGCTGACGTGGTGATAAACGAAATCTATTTCACTGCCGACCTTGCTGATATTTACGGCACCGGTCTCGGCTTTTTTGATCCCGCTGAGGATGTAATGGATCTAATGGGGCTCGACTGGGTTGGCGCGACAGTCCTCGCCGATGAAAGCCAACGCCGTTTTGTCGAAGATCCTTTTAATCCCGGCATTTTTACGGCTTATATGGTCATTCAAGGATTTGAAGGCGATTCCACCAAATGGAAATGCAAGGCCGAGCCGGAAGATCATTTTTTCAACTGGGGATGGGAAATCTCGCCGGATTACTGGTACACCATCCAGGAAGACGGCCACATTGCCGAGATCGAACTCAAACCGAATATTTTCCCCGTACAGCCGGCCATTGAGCAAGCCGTCACTGTGTTGTTTCAGGTGGATATGAACCGCGCGGTGAATTATTACACGGGCGACGATATTTATCCGGAGGATATTGAATGGGTCGGACTCAAGGGACAGAATTCCATTCTTGGCAGTTGGGCCGGATCATGGCTGCCGTCGGATACACTGAGCGCGCCAAAAACCCTGCACGTGCTGCGCGATAACGGGACGAACGGCGACAAGGTCGCGGGCGATTATATTTTCTCTACACTCATCGAGTTTCCCGCCGGTAACGAAGGCGGGCCCGGCCTGTTCAAATACGGCGCGTACTATGAGGGCGCTCTTGAGGTAAATAACGGCCAAAATCCGCTGGACAATGAAATGCATGGTACGGATCACTGGATCAATATCAAAGTCGGCGGTCAAACGGAAATCTTGAATCGTTTTGGCGTCATCGAGGGCCTCACGGCCGTCACACAAAAATCAGACGCCTTACCGAAAACCATCACTCTCAAACAAAATTATCCAAATCCGTTCAATCCGTTTACTACGATCGAATATATGCTGCGCGAGTTTTCGCATGTCGAGTTGTCGGTTTATAATTTGGCCGGGCAAAAGATCACAACACTGGTGAACGAGCCGCAAGCATCAGGAACATATGCTGTTCAGTATGACGCTTCCGCGATGAGCAGCGGCGTCTATCTCTACCAGTTAAAAACGGACGATACATTAATTTTCAAAAAGATGATCGTGATTCGCTAAGAAAATTTACCTCGGCTACAAACAGGCGCCTATGATGCCGAAACGAAAAACGGCGTCAACGGTCGTCGGCATTCGTCGTGCAACCGTGGTTTTCATTTTTATCGATTTAAAAAATGCACAAATTGACCTTCATATTCTGCTTCGTTTTTTTCATCTCGGGTAATGCGCAACTTCTGCAATCCATTTCTACGGACAAGGCGCGATACGCCCCCAACGAGCCGGTTCAGTTCGACATAATGAGCGAAACGGCGACCGGCAAACTGGCCATCACCTATTTTTTTCTCAACCAGAAAATTGACGAACAAACAATTCCGGTCAGCGCCACAACCACAACCTGGTCCTGGCAGCCGCCGGCAGAAAATTATAAAGGCTATCTCGCCCAGATCATCTTGCACGATGGAGCGACGACGCTGGATTCTATCTGTATCGCCGTGGATGTCTCCTCGGATTGGAAGAAATTTCCCCGTTACGGATTTCTGTCAAAATATCCGTTACAAAGCCGGACGACAATCGATAATACAATCGCGCGATTGAATCGTTATCACCTCAACGGCCTGCAATTTTACGACTGGCATTACAAACATCACCTGCCGTTAAAGGGCACGCCGGAGCAGCCCGCGTCCTCGTGGCAAGACATTGCCAACCGGACGAATTATTTCCCGACAGTTGCCGGATATATTCAATCGGCGCATGAACGGAATATGATGGCCATGTCGTATAATCTGCTCTATGGCGCCTACCGGGATGCGGCGACTGACGGCGTGCCGACCACCTGGCGGCTGTTCAAGGATCAAAACCATAGCCAGCCGGATTACCATCCTCTCCCCTCCTCCTGGGCGAGCGATATTTATCTCATCGACCCGTCACATCCGAACTGGATCGCCCATATTCTGGACAAAACTGACGATGCGTTTGTCGCGTTAAATTTTGACGGCTGGCATTTGGATCAGCTTGGTGATCGCGGCACGTTGTACACGTATGACGGCCGGCCCGTCACGCTGTCCGAGACGTTCGCCCCATTCATCAACGAAACGAAAAACACCCTGGGCGGCGCTCTGGTGATGAATGCGGTGAATCAGTATGGCCAGGCAGAGATCGCCGCATCTCCGGTTGATTTTTTGTATACGGAGGTGTGGCCGCCGAACGACAGCTACAGCTCGCTGGTCTCGATTTTTCAAAAGAACGCCGCATGGTCGAACAATTCGCTGCCGACGGTTTTGGTCGCGTACGTCAACAAGGCGCAATCGTCGCAGTCGGGATTTTTCAACACACCGGCAGTGCTGCTGACCGATGCAGTTATTTTTGCCGCCGGAGGCGCGCACCTCGAACTGGGCGAGCACATGCTGGCGAACGAATATTTTCCAAATGACAATTTAAAG
>CAYSNA010000509.1:0-3827 GCA_964432185.1 uncultured Cytophagia bacterium | reverse complement strand
AATTCATAGATTGGATTGTCGCATCGCGGCAGCCCAGAGCTAACTCCAGTCGCCCATCTTTAGGGTGTGCGACAGATTTTTACTCGGTTGTCAAGCGGAGAAGAAGCACATCATGCGCCGGCACTTTTCCAATCAATGCTGTTGCTGTGGTGCCGATAGTTCTCCGAGCCCAGAGATCACGTATTGAAAAGTGTTGTTTGGAAAAATCGACCTCACGGTCCGCAACATCATCAACAATATGATGCTCGCTCCAATTCAAAAAAATATCTTTATCAATCACATCCCGGTTCAAAAAACAGACGGCCCAGTCGCCGTGTCGCAAAGCTTTGATCCATACGTCAACGCTATCGTCCGACGAATATTTAAACGCCTGCACCCCAAGCGAATCCTGATCGATGGCGATGACCTCAGCATTTGTAAGGATGTTCAGCGTTTCGGTTGACATGCCGCTCAAATCATTGCCGGCGATCAACGGCGCGGCCAGCATGCACCACATGGAAAAATGCGCGCGATCTTCATTGACGGACATACCGTTGCCGACCTCCAGCATATCAGGATCATTCCAGTGATCCGGCCCGGCATATTGGCGGATGTTCTGGTGCAGGTCGATAATATGCAGCACGCCCAGAGAGGACCAGCCGTCGTGTTTGACTTGACCGTCAAATACCGCCGCAATATCGCCGCTGATGCGCCAGAGGTGCCCGACGTGGCGGCCCCATTCCCAGGGTTGGTTGCTGCCCCATTCGCACAGACTAAAAACGATGGGACGTCCGGCGGCATACAGCGCATCACGCATGGTGGTATAGGCGGCGCGGGCGTTCATGTGCTCGGTATAACACCAATCATATTTGAGATAATCGACGCCCCACGCGGCGTACTGCAATGCATCCTGAAATTCATGGCCGCGGCTGCCCGGCCGACCGCCGCAGGTTTTCCATCCGGCGTCGGAATAAATGCCGAACTTTAAGCCTTTGGCATGAATATAATCGGCCAGCGCCTTCATGCCGGACGGGAATCGATCCGCATCGGGATGAATGAAACCGAGACTGTCGCGCTCCCCGTGCCAGCAATCATCAATAACAATGTATTGATAGCCGACGTCCTTCATGCCGCTTTCCACCATGGCATCAGCCGCGGCTTTGATCAAATCCTCGTTGACATCGCAACCGAACTTGTTCCAACTGTTCCAACCCATGGGTGGCGTCAAGGCCAGGCCGTTAAATTTTTGCGCGTACAGAGGCCGCCAGATCAAAAGAGCAAAACAGAGGGCGAGCGCCGCCCAACATTGACGGGCCCCAAAGGATGGTGTTTTCAGCTTCACAATTTTACTCAAAATTGATAGTATAACCGATCGTCAGCAGAAGCATCGAAATGGGCTGCTCCCACTCGTGGCTGGCGTAATAGCGTTTTTCGTTGAGCGTATAGGTTGTTGATCCGGCAAACTTTGGCGCACCGAGAGAAAAGTAACGCAACGACACAGTTGTCGTTTGATTGGCGACAAAGCCAAGACCAAAACTGAAACCTTGAGCGGTGTGGTTGTCCATTTGCGCCTCGGCGATGGCCAGATTTCCGGCCGTATCGCTGACGATGCCGCCGAAAAACGGACCTTTGGCGAAATTTAAACCAATCTGCCCAATAGCAAACGCCGTAAAACGGTCGCCAAAATCTTTGGCGTATTTCACCCCGGTGAGCAGCGCATAATTGGCATAAGCGCCGGAATCCTGAAGTTCAAAATTTGGAATCCAATCGAGCGTCGCATCGGTCTGAAAATCGTTGGCGATATAGGAAAAACTCGTAGACCAGCCAAAACGGGAATCACAATCACAAAAAAACAGATCAAACTCGGCAGTACCGGCGAAACCGAATTGAGCGTATCCGGCATTCGCGCTGCCGTCGTCTTTGGCAAAATCGTTGAGCGGCACAGAAAATCCGGCATTGAGGCCGAGGCGCGGCTCAAACGAGCGCGCCGAAAGCAAGCTGTTCGCACCGACCAGGATGAGTAAAACAAGAAATATCCGATTCATAGGAGCTCCATTTCATTTTTCACAGCATAGCGATTCGTGCACAGAAATGCAATAAAATATTTGAGTTGATGGTTGCGATACGAGGCGTTTCGACAGGAGGGGCTTTATCCATGGGACGGTCAAGGTATGCGGAAATATCAGAGTATGGTGACCAGTTCGTTCATATCACGCCGTTTTTTCTCGCGCCACTCATCCGCTGGATAACCGAGCGGCGTAAAGGCCACCGGCTGCCAGGTTGGCGGCAGATCGAGAAGCTCGCGTGCGACATCCGGATCAAACGCGGCGATCCAGCAAGTACCGAGACCGAGCTCCGCCGCTTGCAGAATAAGATGGTCAAACGCGATGGTCGCATCAACAACCGCATAGTTCTCGTCATCAAACCGGCGCGTCCAGGCTTCATCCATCACCGCCGCAATGCCGATGACCAACGGTGGCTGCACAAACCACTCGCGGTGATACATTTTTTGCAGCTGCTCTTTATGCTTTTCGACATCAATCACAAAAATGCGGAAAGGCTGGCGATTGGCCGCCGTCGGCGCAAGTCGGGCCGCTTCGAGAATAGTATCAAGTTTGTCGCGTTCAATTGGCATCTTTTTAAAAGCGCGCACCGAATAACGTTTTTGAACGAGCTTTTGAAAATTCATCGTGTTCTCCAAAAATAAATCGAATTGTATCTATCCGGTAAAGTCCATATTGACTTTTTTTACATGTTATTTTTCAGCAAAACTTTACCACGAATTTGCACGAATTATAAAATAAAAAATCTCTAATTCGTATCCATTCGTGCATAAGTGGTAAAATTCGTGGCCAAAATGAACTCAAAACAATTTCAATAAAAAAGAAGGTGCAGTTCACCGGATAGATACGACCACTTTTATTCATTTCGTAACGCCGGCAGTAAAGCGCCTTTCATCGCCAGGCGGGCGGCTAGCCAGGTCCAGAGCACACCGCTGGCGATAACAGCAGCAAGCGTGACAATTATTGTGTTGTACGGAATTTTTGTGCCGGGCGTCAACAGCGACGGCAGAACGGCAATCAGCGCCGAGAGCACACCGACAAGAATGCCGATAAATAAAAGCATCATATGTTCGCTGAGGATCATCGTGTGCAGCGCATCGAGATCAAAGCCGACGGCGCGCATCACCGCCAGTTCGCCGCGCCGGTCCATCACATTTCGCAGTAAAATAATGCCAATGCCGAGGCTGCCGAGGACCAAGCCAAGTCCGCCGAGAATCATAAAAATGGACAGATAGGTGTTGGTCACTTTGCTGAAATCCGCCAGACGTTCGTATGGCGGCGTTAAATCCATGCCCTGATCCTGAAAGGCCCACGACAGTTTTTGTGCGAGCTGTTTGGTTTCATCCAGCGGCGCATCAACCAGAAACACGCGCTGCCCGCCGACGGATGGATATTTCTTGATGAAATTTTCATTCGAAATAATGATATTGCCCTGAAAAATGGAATTCGCCAATCCGCCCACCAGGCGCACGTAAAACTCGCGGCCGCTTTCATCAACATAGGTGAGCGTATCGCCAATCGATTTTGCCAATCCCCAGACAATCACGGTTTGATCGGCAATACCCGGAATGACATTGTTATCGTACTGCAGATGAAGCGCCTGCCAGGGGTGTTCGGGATCAACATCCGGCGTGAGCGCCGCGAACGAGAACGCGCCGCGCTGATCGAGTTCCTCCGGCGACACACTGAGCACCTGCGGATTGGCGATGCGGTTCAAATTCAAACAACTGGCGTCATCGCCTTCTTTCATTTTAAGCTGAACAAAACTCGTTTCGCCTTTTTCAA
>CAYSNA010000508.1:0-3833 GCA_964432185.1 uncultured Cytophagia bacterium | reverse complement strand
TTTCAAGTAACGTCCGCGTTAAACCGCTTTATTTTTCCCTTGCCATTCTACAATTTCCTCAATAGATTGATCTTACGGGTAATGAATCTTCCACACTGACAACGGTTTCCGATCCAACCAATCCAGGAGAGGGTCTCACTATGATCGGCCAGACCATTTCACATTATCACATTTTCGAAAAACTCGGGCACGGGGGTATGGGGGTCGTCTACAAGGCCGAGGATACCAAACTCAAACGTTTTGTCGCGTTGAAATTCTTGCCCCATGATTTGACACGAGATAAATTGGCTGTCGATCGATTCATGCTGGAAGCGCAAAACGCCTCGGCGCTGGATCATCAGCATATCTGCACCATTCACGAATTTGCCGAAACCGAAAACGGGCAAATGTTTATGGTGATGGCCTATTACGATGGCGACACGCTGCGGCAAAAAATGCAAAAGCAGTCGTTTAGTGTGGATGAGATGATGGCCATCGTGCGGCAATTGGCCGCGGGCTTGTCGCAGGCGCATAGAAAGGGTATTGTCCATCGCGATATCAAACCGGCCAACATTATATTCACGGCTGATGGTGTTTTAAAAATTCTTGATTTTGGCCTGGCCAAACTGGCAGGACAGGATCGCCTCACCAAACACAATTCCACGCTCGGCACCATCGCCTATATGGCGCCGGAGCTGCTGACAGGCGACCGCATCGATCAGCGCGTCGACATTTGGTCTGTCGGCGTCATTTTGTATGAAATGCTGGCCGGTGTGCGGCCGTTTCGCGGCGAGATTGAGCAGGCTGTCATCTATTCTATTTTGAATGAAGATCCGGATCCGCTGGCAAAATATCGCAACAATCTGCCGGAACACATCGAGCGCATCATTTTTAAATCTTTGGAAAAAGAAGTGGATGATCGCTACACAACAATTGATGACCTTGTCGCCGATATTCAGTCGTTCGCCTCACCGATTTCAAAAGTTCGTAACACCCAAAAATCAATCGTCGTTTTGCCTTTTGATGATATGAGTTTCGAAAAAGATCAGGGATATATCAGCGACGGATTGACCGAAGAGGTGATTGCTGATCTCTCACAAGTGAGCGAGTTGCGCGTGATTTCCCGCAGCTCGGCTATGGCGTTTAAAGATGCGCGCAAAGATATTCAAAAAATCCGCCGCCGGCTTGATGTGCAGTATGTTCTCGAAGGCAGCGTTCGAAAATCAGGGAATCAGCTTCGAATTACTGCCCAGCTCATTGATGCGAAAAATGATTCGCATCTGTGGGCGGAAAAATATTCCGGCGGCCTGGATGATATTTTTGATATTCAGGAGCGCGTATCCCGGTCAATTGTTGACGCACTAAAAGTTAAATTGGCGCCGGTGGAAGAAGATAAAATGGCGCAACGTCCTATTCCCAATGTGCACGCTTACGAGTGCTATTTGCGCGCCCGCCAGTATTTATGGTATTTTCGCGAAGATTTGTTCAAACGCGCCGAGCGGGAGCTCGAAAACGCGCTGTCGTTTACCGGCCCGAATGAGCTGATTTACGCGACCTTTGGCTGGCTCTACAATCAATATGTCGAAGCGGGCATTCAGAGCGATGTGGATTATATCGCCAAATCGCACGAGTATGTGGATAAAGTTTTTGCCCTGAATCCCGAATCTCCCTATGGATACAGTTTGACCGGTCTGCTGAATTATCGCGTCGGTGATTTTCAGAACGCGGTTATCAACTACAAGCGGGCCTTGGCTCTCGATCCGAGCGATGCCAATAGTTTACAAATGCTGGCGTATTGCTATACACTGTCCGGCAAGGAGAGCGTTGCCCATCCGCTGCTCGATAAGTTGCTCAGCATTGATCCGATCACCCCCATGAATTCTGCCGTTTATGGATTTATGTTTTGTATGCAAGGCCGATTTCCGGAAGGTCTGGTGCATTATAAAAAAATGTATGACATGAGTTCGGAGAGTCCGGTTTTTCGCAGCTTTTATGCCTGGGTGCTGGCCATGAACGGAGAATATGAAAAAGCGTGCTCGGTGTATGAGCTTGTTGTGCAGGATGCGCCAAACACGACATTCTCGCACTTGTCAAATGCCATGATCGCGGCGCTGCGCGATGAAAAAGCAAAGGCACTGAGTTTTATCGACGCCAACGTTTTGGGAGCGGCGCAATATGTCGAGTTTTTATCGCGTTTGCTCGGCGAGTTTTATGCCATCGTCGATGAAAAGGAAAAATCCATCGAGTGGTGGACGAATGCCGTAAAACTGGGATTTTGTAATTATCATTATCTCAAAACCCATTGTTCGTTTTTAAATCCCGTTCGCAAAGAACCGGGATTTTTAGATTTGCTCGACAACGTCAAAGTGAAATGGGAAAACTTTCAGGTATGACCGGAACGGAAAAACTCAACAGTCTTTTTGAATTGGCTGACATTCTCAGCCGCCACGGTGATTATGACGAAATTCTTCGGCTCATCACCCAAAAAGCCTTGTCACTTTTTGATGCGAACGCGGCTTCCATTGTTTTAGTCAATCCCAACACACAGCACACCATCAAAACAATCATTCGCGAAGGCGGCATTGACAAGAAACAACAAAAACTGCTGCAAACCAACATTGTCGGTTGGGTCCATAAAAATAAAAAGCCGTTTCTTTCTGCAAATATTAAAGGTGATGAACGGTTTCGCAAAGGTCTGTTCACGGATTGCGCCGTGCACTCTGCGTTATCCGTGCCGTTTTATTTTCAAAATGTCATGATTGGATTCATCCTCTTGCTCGATGAACGTTCTGATCAATTTAAGGCTGATGACTTGATGCTGCTGGAAAAGTGTGCTCTCGTGTGTGCGCCGTCGCTTGCCAATACGCCGAGAATTGAGGACTATTTTAAATCGGTTTTACCCCAAGCCGTTCTGTTAAAAAAATATGCCGCCTGCGGATTGCTCGGGACATCACCACCATTTGTTGAAGTGCTCAAATCCATTGAAGCCGCCGCTTTTTGTGATGTGCGCGTCCTGCTCGAAGGCCACAGCGGCACCGGCAAGGAGCTCATCGCGCGCGCCATTCACGACAATAGTTCCCGCGCCACGCATCCGTTTGTCGCGGTCGATTGCGGCGCCATTCCGGAAAATCTGGTTGAGAGTGAATTATTTGGTCACACCCGCGGCGCCTTTACCGGCGCCACGCAGGATCGTAAGGGGCTTTTTGAAGAAGCGCATCTCGGCACGCTCTTTATGGACGAGATCGAAAATCTGCCGCTCAACATGCAGGCCAAACTGTTGCGCGTCGTTCAGGAGGGAGAAATCCGCATCGTCGGCAGCAACCGCGTGCGTAAAGTGGATGTTCGAATCATTGCCGCATCGAGTAATTCGTTGCAGGACATGGTCAACAACGGCACCTTCCGCGAGGATCTTTATTATCGGTTGTATGTTTATCCCATTTGCATTCCATCGTTGAATGAGCGGCAGGACGACATCCCATTGCTTGCCGAGTTTTTTCTGCACAAATTTTCCCAACAACAGCAGAAAAGCGTTGCGGCTTTTGAGCCGAGCATTCTGAACTTTTTGCGCCATCGCGAGTGGAAGGGCAATGTGCGAGAGCTGGAAAATTTTGTCGAACGGCTGGTCACGCTTGTGCCGCCGGATAAAAAGATTGTCAGCCGCTCGCTCCTGCCGGCGCAATTGAAAGAGGACATAAAACAAGTTCATGTCGGAACGGCGGTTTCGTTATCGGTCAAACAAGCTGTTTTTGACTATGAAAAAGAGCTTTATCTTCAGGCCTTGAAATCGAACGAGTGGAATCAATCGCAAACGGCGCGATACCTGAAAATGTCCGAACGTATGTTACGCTATAACA
>CAYSNA010000507.1:0-3843 GCA_964432185.1 uncultured Cytophagia bacterium | reverse complement strand
AAAGGTGAATCCGGCTATTGTGCTGCAGGCGGAACTGCAATTGCAAAAGGGCGATGCTGAGGAGATAAAATCGCGCTGCGATGAGATCATCGATATTCGCACAAAAAAACTGCCCCCGGCTGACACGCCGACCGCCGGTTCCTGGTTCAAGAACCTTAAAGATGAACACGGCAACGCCACCGCCGCGGCAAAATATCTTGATGCCGTCGGCTCCAAGCAAACCAGCGTTGGAGATGCGTCCGTGCATATCAAACATGCGAATATTTTTTATAACAAGGGAAACGCGACCGCCACGGATATGCTGAAACTGCAGGAGATTTTGCAGGACAAAGTCGAGAAAGAATTCGGCATCCGTCTGGAACGGGAAGTGATGTATTTAGGTACCATTTAAAACACTAAAATCACCTTGTAACTCATATTGATATAAAGAGACTATATTGAATTCATAAAACTTACACGGAGGCCCACCGAGAAGCACGGAGATACACGGAGAGAAAATCTCTGTGTATCTCCGTGCTTCTCAGAGTATCTCTGTGTCGTTTTTATAATACAAAATTAATCATCCTCCCTAATATTATAACTTGATTATACCTTCCAATTTTGCAAAAAACTCCTCCGCTGTTTTGCACTCGTTGGCCATTTTTTCCATCGGGCACATACCGGTGTTGTCGCGATTGACAATGTAGGGAATCAGTTTCTCCGCATGTAGAGTTATACCGGCTGCATCCAGCACTTCTTTCGCGGTCTCGCTGGCCAGTGGCGTGTAAACCTCTTTCACTTTGCCGAGCGTCATCAACAACGCCGCGGCACGCCCCACGATTTTATCAATCACCGTGGCGCCCGCCATCTCGTCGCGTTTTTCCAGCAGACAGACAAACAGCGGTTTGAGCATCGGATCATACGATTCAAAAATCGTCTCGCCGTCTTTTTCTATTAAAATTGAAATATTATTATCTTTGAGGTAATTTAATTTTTCCTGCCACGTAGACATGTTTTTCCTTTCGGGATTTTCCATCATTGAAACTGGTAACATCAAATTTTAAAGGCATAAATATAGGGGAAAAAAGGCGGGGGCGCAACTTGTTTTTGAGAGATGACATGTAAACCCAGTCAGGGCTCGGAGCCATGACTGGGTTTGGTCAGTTGTGGCATTGGTTGCTTTCGTTCCGCTGCTCCTGCGGCGGAATGCCTGGAGGACGCTCGGCGTCCTGAACAATTTACCCCGCAGAAAAATATCCTTGACAAAAAAACAAAAATAGTGTAACATCAACAAGGAGATACAGCATCTTGAGTCAGGCATCTTCAAGCCTGCACACACGGGGACGTGGTTTTCATTGTTCGATGTCGCTTTCCATAACTTGCCAACCGATACTCTTGCCACCGTTTAATCGAACATGCCGTGGACGTTGTTTTGGCGTAATTGCAGTTAACAATTTTGATTCTCTCCAACACGACCATTTTATGGATAAATATCCCGTGGTCGGAACACATATCAGTTCAGGAGGGTCCGATGCATAAACGGTATATCGCTCTATTTGCGCTTTTCATCCTGTATTCCTGCCCATTATATTCTGACGCGCTGCAAGATTCCGTTCAAACAGAAAGCTACCAGTTTGTCACCATGTGGAGCCTGCAAAATCAGGCGCGCCTGTATGGTTTGCAAACGACGGCACTGCACAACAGCTACAGCCTGCTGATGAACGGCAAAAAGGTTCAATCCCCTTATCCACCTAAAAAATTGTCACCCTCAGAATTATTAATTGCCACCGCCAGGGATGCCGATTCGCTGCTTGTTCATACCATGCCGATTGAAACGATCGAGTATGTCGAAATGCACGGGAATCAGTCCTATCAATTTCGCTACGGGTCACACTATTGTCTCTTCACCTTAATCCCGGCCGGGTTGGCTGCACACATCCTCGGCGGTGCCGATGACGATCCGGATTTTATGTCCGTGGCACTTTTGTCCTTTATGTACATCATCCCGCCGTATTTCATCAGCGGCATTGGCAGTTCCGGCTCACCCAATACATTTCGATGCACAGGTCCGGATTTTTTGAATACCGACAATTGGAACTTTGACGTCGGAACATTTTATGGACCACTCCGGCTCACCTCGTTTAGCGGGCTCCATCACAAAAATAGTTATTCGTACGGATTCTATGCCAACCTTCAACGTTCTTTTTCGCCGTTCAGTTATTCCTTCAGAATTGCGCGAATTCCTCTACCGCCATACGAAAACAGTTTGAGCCATGGCGATTATGAACTTTTCATAAATCCCGCTCTCAAAACGGCCTTGCTGCAAACCAAAGTCGTCCGCCTGCATTTATTGTCGGGAATTGTCGCATCAATATTGAATCTCTCGGAAACGTCAGATTATCCGTATGAATATGATTACCTGTGGGGTTCTGCCGAAATTGAACTGCAAATTTATATGACGCAGCATCTGGTTTTCAATATGTCATCGTCAATGCAATACAGTTTAGATGAGCACTTTCGATTTCCATTTTATTTCGGCCTTTCTTTTACGAGAGCAAGACCGTCAGCACGTCACATAAAACGTGACAACTAAATCGGCATCCCGCAACACCGCGTTCAAAATTTTATGAGGACGACATGATTACGTTTAGAAAAAAAAGTCGTGTGCTTGCTATGCTGGTGCTCTCCAGTTTTTTGATGAACTGCATCGGTTACAAGCGAGTTACCGTTCCCAAAGATCAAAACGTGGCGATCGACGGCAAAACGATTTTTGTGCACGGCACGGATTTTACTTTTTATTTGACAGGCGTCACTGTAAAGGATCATCATCTCATCGGCTCGGCCCACAGCAAGGTGATGCCGCCGCTCAAATCGGAGCAGGTGCATATTTACACGACTTCGGACGTCAGCATGCCTGACAGCTTGCCGGCCAGTATGAGCATTCCTATTCGTTCCATAATCAAGGTTGAAGTGTATGACACGGATATAGAAAAAACCATTTTAAAAAGTGTTGGCGTTCCGGTTGCCGTAACCGGCGCGCTTATTTTGATTATTTTGGCGACCAAGGAGTCGTGCCCATTTATTTATGCTTTTAACGGCGCCGAGTTCGATTTCACCGGCGAAATTTACAGCGGCGCCATTCACCCGCCGCTGGAACGGCATGACTATTTGCCGCTGCCGACCATTCAACCGGTCGATAGCGAGTATCGCATCAAGATGACTAATGAGGTGCATGAAATTCAGTACACCAATCTTGCCGAATTGATCGTCATTGATCATCCGACCAATTCCGAGGTGCTTATCGACAAATACGGCACGCCGCATACTTTGACACAACTTCAGGCGCCAACTCGAGCGGTCAATCTGCAAGATACTTCAATTGACGAATACATCGTCAATGTCGATTCGCTCAATTATATGGGCGATCTCACGTGCCAGAATGAAAATCCTATGGACGGCGTGATCCTCAACTTTGAACGTCCTCAAACGGCCAACACTGGCAAGTTGGTCATTCGCGCCAAGAATTCTTTTTGGCTGGATTATATTTATGGCCAGTTTTACAATCTTTTTGGCGATGTGTATGATGACTATTACGAAATGCAGAAAACCGCGTCAAAAGACCGACTCGAACAATGGATGCTCAATCAGGGCATTCCGTTGTCCGTTTATATCGAAAAAAATGGCGCGTGGGAGTTTGTCGATTATTTTCACATTGTGGGGCCACTTGCCGCCAAGAATGATGTTTTGGCATTAGATCTAAGGGATATTCAAACTGATGGCATCAGAATTAAACTAGAGTCCGGTTTTCTTTTTTGGGAGATCGACTATGTGGCGATGGATTTTTCCGACAACCTGCCGCTACAG
>CAYSNA010000506.1:0-3854 GCA_964432185.1 uncultured Cytophagia bacterium | reverse complement strand
CGCGTCCGATCAGAATTGGAACGCGGCGGATTTGAACTGAATTGGCGGCGGATCGAACGCGTGTAGATTTGGATCGGATGCCGATTGGACGCTTTCATCGCTTTTTCAGATGTGGATCGGAGCCGCCCAGAGGTGGAACGAGGTCGATTCCGGCCGATTTAGAATTGGTTCGCGCGCAAGTAAAAGTGCAGCAGAGTGGAATCGTACAAAAAGCGAACAAGATCATTAGTCGATGTAGTCGAATCAGGGGAAACGATATAAACTGATTGGACTTGAAAATCTTCCTAATTTAGCCTGAACGAATCGACAGCTATAATCGGCTGCATATTTCTCTTTTAACCAGCGCACCGGACTACCCATAATGCAATTTTGTCACGATGTGTACTTTTATTTTCTGGTGTTTTGAAGTGATTTCAAGACGGTTTGGTTTTGATTTTATGATGATGGAATTTGTTTGAAAATACAACCATATCTTTGAGCAATTTTAATTTCTTCTTTGCCACTCGAATAAATTATTCTTGGTTCTCGGATTTATTTTGGCTAATTTTTCGGTAGGTCAGACGCGATGATGATGCTGCAGATGGCATAGTGCTCTGAAAATGGAAAATAGCTGGAGGACAGAGAATGAAGTCCTCGTTCTCTTGATCCCTTGAAAAATCAATATTCCAATCAGTCAAAATTCTATTATAAAGGAATTGGATTATGAACCGTAAGTATTTTCAAGTATTACTTGTAGTCGTAGCCTTTCCCTTTGCGGTATTGGCTCAAACACCGGTGGATCTGGCATACGGAACCTTAGCGACGGGGCCAAACACCATCGTTTTCACGAATAGTGGAAACTTTATTAAACTCAACGTGGCCGACGGAACAAGTTCTATCACCTCGGCGGCTGAACTCGGAGCTGCGGGTGCTATTGGTTACCTCGCCGGCACAGAGTGGTTAGTCGGTATGACGAGTGACGCCGCAACCGGCCCGGGCGATGTTTTTGTTTTTGACGCCCAGACTGCCACGGTAGGCGCAGCCAAGGTCAATTTGAATGACGTGCGTGATCTCGCGGTCATTGACCAGGGAGGCCAGTTCGACGTGATAGTTCCCGACAGGGCGAACGACACGGTTCACTTGATCACCGATGTGCTTGGAACGCCCGTCACCAGCGAGATCACACCCAGTTCGATCGCAGGCAACGTGGGTATCCAGGGTCTTGTAGCGCTCAGTGAATCACTGTATTTCATCTACGATGAACTGCCGGCGGGCGGTTTTGGCAACGACGAACTGATCGTGGTAGAAGGCAATACCACCGACGCCAAGACGACGCGGCTTTCATGGAACGATATTGGATCGGCAGGCGCCGGCTTGGGCACTGACGAACTCTCCGTCGACTTTCACAACGGCCTGGCAGTTCGACAACCAGATCCTTCCACCATCACTCTGTACTTGTCGAACTTTGGTGCTTTTAGCGAAATCCAGGTTATCGAAGTGAAATGGATCGATACGGGAAACGGCTTTGACTTTAGCGCGCCGGTCTCCTCTGTGCTCTTTGAAGAGACCGACCTGCTCGAAGCCATTGCAGACAATAATCCTACCGCGCTTGTCCCCGAAGGATTGACCAATTCACGCGCCGTTGCGATTCTTCCGGGCGAAACACCAGAGGATGACCAACTGGTCATCTGGGTCGATGATTCGGCAAACAACAATAGCTATATATTAATTTATGATATCTCCAGTGGAACCTCTACGCTGTTCGGCGGCGATGTGCTGGAAACAGTGCTTGAAACCACCGGGATCACAGACTCATTACCTGAGCGATACCTTTTGCTTCAAAACTACCCCAATCCCTTCAACCCCTCCACGGAAATCATGTACTCATTGCCGCGTGATACTCATGTCGAGTTGAAGATTGTTGATGCACTCGGTCGTCTTGTGATCCGACTCGCAGAAGGATTCCAACTTTCGGGTGAACACACACAAACGTGGAACGGTACAGATCAAGAGGGGCAGGATATGCCATCCGGTGTTTATCTCTGTCAATTAAAAACAGAAAATCAAATACGAACACTTAAACTGCTGCTGATTCGTTAGACAGTTCCTCTAGAATTCTCTCTGAGGTGAAGGCGGTTTCAAGTCCTGAAACCGCCTTTTTCTTCTCGTTATTACACCAACTAAATCCACCCCAGATCACCTGCCTGTTTTTACCATTGTTTATTATGAGATTAATCAGGCGGCTTAATTTTTGGGAAAGGGCTGGGAAATATATGGGAAATGATATCGATATTTAAAAGTCGTGCAAAAAGTCCCTCCATGGTATTTGCCCCTGTGACTGATTCTATTATAATATAATCAGTTTATGTTCAAATGCAAATTTATTCTAAATAGAACAACATCATTGAGAAGACGTTGCAGGAGTGATAAATTTGTACTGCACATAACTGGGGGTGTAGGGGTCGGAAGTTCAAATCTTCTCGCCCCGACTATTTTTTATGGAGTTAACCTAGCCACTTGACTTTTGAGACGGGCTGGGGACATAAAGAAGTCCCTTACAAAGGCCGAAGCCGCATGGAAGAGGATTTTGATTATCCCATTTCGTGCGGCTTTTTTGTTTTTGCATCGTGCTTTGTACACCAGAGAACTTAATCACAAATAATCAATTCTATACAACTTGATCAGAGCCGGATTGCGCCGGAACAGTACATTATTAGAACCGAAACGCGTTTTTTCAGAACTGGTTCGGCGCCGAATCGCGTCCGATCAGAATTGGAATTCCGCAGACTGGAACTGAATTGGCGGCGGATCGAACGTGTGTTGATTTGGATCGGATGCCGATTGAACGCTTTCACCGCTTTTTCAGATGTGGATCGGAGCCGACCAGAGTTGGAACGAGGTCGATTCCGGCCGCTTTAGATTTGGTTTTCACACGACTGCAGGGTTCGTAGAGTTAATCGTAAAAAATCACGTTAGACCCAGGGTTGCAAGGAGATGGGACCGGAAAGGTCAAACCGTTTCAGGCGGTCCACCTTTGCGACTTTTTAGCGGTTACTCACAGGAAACGACTTCTTTCAAGTTCGAAAATGAATGTTTTCATGACTTTGCCACATTCGAATTATGCATCTGCTATCATCTAAGCTATCACATTGTAAAATTGAGTTCAATTGATTGGTTTATGGAATTTGAAACTCTATCCAAAGAGGATAGTGATCTGATATACGAAAAGATTTGGCGGATTTTGATAAATCCAAATCGGTATAGACGTGTGGCACAAAATCAAACGAACCTCCTCGTTGACAGTTCATATCAATGAGTTCATTGGAACCTTGTGTAAACCAGGAGATCTGATCATAAAATTTATCCTTCATCGGATTTTGGGGATCAGCAAAAATTGATCGAGGTGCTTTATTAAGTATATCCGGTGCAGATAGACCCGTTGAAGTAAATGCTCTCCACAAGTCGCTGTCTTGTCGATCGATATTAAAGTCACCGAGCACTAACAGGTTGTGATGCCACTTGTTCGATTGTTCTGCCCACTCTTCCATCCAGCGTGCAATCCCCTTCAGCTCCGGAACCCTGTCTTTTGAAGTACTACCATAATCAACATGCATGGTTACGAGTATAAAAGTCGTTTTCTCTCTCCGAAAGCTAACAGCATAGGGTGTTCTTGCAAACTGATTTGTCAAAGCATCCGGAGAAATTTCGTCCAACCATTCTTTGGGAACAACCAATTCACAGGCCAAACCCGATATCTTGACCCGTCGCATGTCAAAAATAAACGCCATACGTTCGCTATTACCGGAAGCGCCGCGTGTAACATCAGTCATTAGAAAAGACCAGTTTTCGCCTAAATAACGCATCATATCCCTTAA
>CAYSNA010000505.1:0-3893 GCA_964432185.1 uncultured Cytophagia bacterium | reverse complement strand
ACGACCTGGGTTGTTACGGGCATCCGACTGTGCGAACGCCGAATATAAATAAACTCGCCGCCGAGGGCATACGCTTCACCAATGCATTTTTAACCGCCAGTTCATGCAGTCCAAGCCGATGCAGCATCATCGCCGGTCGTTATCCGCACAACACTGGCGCGGCCGAGCTTCACACAACGCTTCCGGCCGATCAACTGCCATTTCCGCTGCGGCTTAAAGAGCACGGTTATTATTGCGCCCAGGCCGGCAAATGGCACATGGGCGACGACGCCAGGCGTGCTTTTGATCTGGTGAATGACGAATGGGATGGGAAAAACGATCCCGGCGCCGAGGGCGGCTGGTTGCCGTTGCTCCAAAATAGACCGAAAGACAACCCGTTCTTTCTGTGGCTGGCCAGTATTGACGCGCACCGCGACTGGGATGATAAAATCTTTCTTGACCGGCACGATCCGGCGCAGGCTTCAGTTGCCAAATATCTGGTTGATGGACCCGGTACGCGCGAGGATCTGACAAAATATTATGATGAAATTGCCCGTCTGGATTTTTATGTTGGAGAGGTTGAAAAAGAGCTGCAAAAACAGGGAGTAGCGGATAATACGTTGATTTTATTTATGGCGGATAACGGTCGACCTTTTCCGCGCTGCAAAACGCGCGTATACGACAGCGGCATGAAAACACCGTTTGTGATCAAGTGGCCGCGGGGTATTAAAAAATCGGCGGTGTGCGACCGTTTGATCAGCGCCATTGACATTGCGCCGACCTTTCTTGAATTGTGTGGTGTGCCAATCGATAAAACTTTTCAGGGCAAGAGTTTTGCCGGATTGTTTGCCGATCCCGCCAAACCATTTCGCCATGTTGTTTTTTCCGAACACAACTGGCACGACCACGAGGCGCTGGAACGCATGGCGCGAACGAGCTCCTTTTTGTATGTGCTGAATGAACGTCCGAACTTTCCAAATTGCGGGCCGGCGGATTCGAACAACAGTTTGTCGCAAAAAGAGTTGAATGAACGACGCGATATGGGTGATTTGTCTCCCGAACAAAATGACATTTTCACAGCACCGCGTCCGGTTGAGGAATTGTTTGATGTGGAAAAGGATCCGGACCAATTCGTAAATGTGGCAAACGATCCGGCCTATGGCGAGGCTCTGGATGAGATGCGACGCCTGATGGCCAGGTGGCGCGAAGAAACGGCCGATACGACGCCAGAGCATCTCACCCTGGATTGGTACTCGCGCTTTTACGGCAAGCCGCTGGAGATAGAACGTGTGCGCGGCGAAATGCCCGGCGCGGCGAAACAGGCGACATCTGTAAATGCCGGCGGGCCATTCTGAAAATCGGCAGCGCCTCGCTAACTGCGAATTCGCGGCTGATCGGTGACATCCGTGTTCAAGTCGAAAACAATATTGCAAAACGAAAGTTCATCGAGTCGATACAACACAATGTGCACGTTGGCATTTCTCGATAGCTGATTGATGTGCAGAATCAGTTTTCTGGCAACACAAACGGCATAAACCGCTTGCAGAATCAATATCTTTTTCATTTATTGTGCCATTGAATGAATTCCCCCCTTTATCCGGAGAGTTGTATGAATTCTAAAAAAAGATATACTCGGCGACATTTTTTACAATCATCCGTAGCGGCGTTTGCCACCATTTCCATCGTGCCGCGACATGTTCTTGGCGGGCCGAATCACATCGCGCCCAGCGATGAATTGACCAAAGCCGTCATTGGCGTTGGCGGTATGGGACGCGGCCATTTGCGTTATGAGGGCTCTCGGCTTGTGGCCATTTGTGATGTTGACAAAAATCATCTACAGCTTGCGCTCAAACAAATCGGGCAGGAGGTGCCAACCTACGATGATTTTCGCGAGGTGATCGCGCGGCCGGATGTTGATATCATCCACATTGCAACGCCGCCGCATTGGCACGCGCTCATGTCCATTGCCGCGGCCGAGGCCGGCAAGGATATCTGGTGCGAAAAGCCGATGACGCGCACCATTGGCGAAGGACAAGCCGTTGTGCGAGCCGTGCAACAATACGATCGTATTTTTCGGATTAATACCTGGTTTCGCTTTACCGATGACTTTTACGGTTTTAACACGCCGGTCAAGCCAATTAAAAAGATTGTGCAAAATGGCCTCCTCGGCTGGCCGCTCAAAGTAACCATCAATGCGGATACCGGTTTCAGTTGGAAATTTTTCTGGAGCGGCCGAACCGATCTTGAACCGCAACCTGTTCCGGATGAACTGGATTATGACATGTGGCTCGGTCCGGCGCCGTTCAAGCCGTATCATCCACATCGCGTGCACAGCACCTTCCGCGGCTACTGGGATTATGACGGCGGCGGCCTTGGCGATATGGGCCAGCACTATCTCGATCCGGTGCAGTATATCCTCGACAAGGACAACGACAGCCCGGTTGAAATCGATATCGAGGCGCCGCAGCAGCACCCCGATGCCGTGAGCTCGTGGCGGCGCATCTCTCTAAAATATGCCGATGGTTGCGAGATTTTTCTTGACGGCGAGAACAAGGACAGCGGGGCTCCTTTCATCGAGGGGCCGGACGGCAAGGTGTGGCCCGGACTACGATCCGATATTCCAAACCTGCTTGCCAAATTATCGACGTTGCCTGATCCTGCTCCGCAGTTGACGGATTTTTCCCGCGCGGTTCGCACCCGACAAAAATTTGCCCTGGATGAAGAAAAAGCCTTCCGTTCCTGCACGCTGGTCAATCTCGGTAAAATTGCCCTTCGGCTTGGACGAAAACTCTATTTCGATCCACAGAACATGCGGTTCATAAATGACGTTGAAGCGAACCGACTGCTCTCTCAACCCATGCGCGCCCCGTGGCATATTTAATCCCAATTGTTCAAGGTGAAATAATGAAAAAAACGATACTATTTTTTATCTTTTTATCGACAGCGCTCCTGGCCAATACGATTGATGCCATTCTGAGCCACATGCCGGCAGAATATAAAACGCAGCGGGACGAGTTGAGCGCGGAGTTGCTGGCGCTGGGTGGTTCGGCGATTGAAGAAATGTGTGTCAGACTCTCAATGCCGGGCAGCGAAAATTCGGCAGCCCGGTTTGCCGTGTCCGGATTGTGTGATTATGTTGGACGAACCGAAACCTCTCAGGACAGGATTCTTGTTCAATCGGCGCTGCTCGCGGCGTTGGCTGCGGCCGGCCAGGCGGACGTGAAGACTTTTCTGATGGAGCAACTGGCCCTCATCGGAGATGTCAACGTGATCGCGTCGCTCGAACCGTATCTGGTGAACGACGAGCTGGTTGATCCTGCCGTACGGGCGATGATCAGCATAAATGCCCCGCAAGTCGAAGCGGTGCTGTTGAAAAATCTCCATGCCGCCAAAGGCAAACAGGCGGTGTCGATTTTAAACGCACTGGGAGAAATCGGGAGCCCCGACGCCGCGCAGGCCGTGCTGCCATTCGTCAAAAGTGATAATGCTGAAATACGCGATGTCGCGTTGTTTGCTCTCTCCAAAACAACGTCGCCTGACGCCGGCGATGGTCTGCGCCAGGCGATTGAAACGTCACAAGGTTTTGAACGCGACAAAGTCTATGGCTATTACTGCACTTTTATCGAGCAGCAACCGGATAGCAAAGCGGCAGTCTTGTATCGACAACTTTTAAAAGACAATCCGCCCGTTCACGTGGCCTGCCGCGCGTTGAGCGGACTGGTTGCGCGCCAGGGCGAACAGTGCCTTGCGGATTTGCTCGATGCGGCTCAAAAAGAGGACGAGTTGTGCGCCTGTGCGCTTCGATTATCCGCGCCATTCAAAACCGATGCGCTAACTCACGCGTGGATAGACTTTGCCGAAAAGACAACGCCTTTTAAGCATGCGCTCGTCCTCTCTGCATGTGCCGATCGCAC
>CAYSNA010000504.1:0-3895 GCA_964432185.1 uncultured Cytophagia bacterium | reverse complement strand
TTGCTGTATAAACTAAAATTTGTTGTGCTTCTTGCGGGATATACTTTTAACGTGATCGACGATTTTAAATCACTTCAATTTTCGTTGAAATTCCCTGTGCAAAAATTGCCCCGTGTAACTGGTCGTCACCTGCGCCACTTCTTCCGGCGTGCCCGTGGCGATTATTTCGCCGCCGGCGTCGCCGCCTTCCGGGCCAAGATCGATGATGTGGTCCGCGGTTTTGATGACGTCCAGATGATGCTCAATGACGATGACCGTGTTGCCGCTGTCCACCAACTGGTTCAACACCGTCAGCAGCATTTTGGTATCTTCAAAATGCAGCCCGGTCGTTGGTTCGTCGAGGATGTACACCGTTTTTCCGGTGCTTCGTTTTGACAACTCGGTCGCCAGTTTGACGCGCTGCGCCTCACCGCCGGAGAGGGTGGTAGCCTGCTGCCCCAGCTTAATGTAACTCAGACCAACATCGTGCAGCGTCTCCAATTTTCGATTGATGGCCGGGATGTTCTTGAAAAAGTCGAGCGCCTGCGACACGGACATGTTGAGGACATCGGAAATGGATTTGCCCTTGTACTTCACCTCCAGGGTTTCGCGGTTATAGCGCTGCCCTTTGCACACCTCGCAGGTCACGTACACATCCGGTAAAAAGTGCATTTCAATTTTAATGATGCCGTCGCCCTGACACGCTTCGCAACGGCCGCCCTTGACGTTAAAACTAAAACGCCCCGGTTTGTAACCGCGAATTTTCGACTCCGGGAGCTGCGAGAACAAATCGCGAATCGGCGTGAACAAGCCGGTGTAGGTGGCCGGGTTGGACCGCGGCGTCCGGCCGATGGGCGACTGGTCGATATCAATCACTTTGTCGATGTGTTCGAGTCCCTCGATGGAATCGTATTCCAGCGGCCCCTCTTTACTTTTGTAAAAATGTTTGTGCAGCAGCTTGAACAGCGTTTCGTTGATCAACGTACTCTTGCCGCTGCCGGACACGCCGGTGATGCAAACAAACTGGCCGAGCGGAATCTCCACATCAACATTTTTAAGATTGTTGCCTCGGGCGCCCTTTAGCACAAGAGATTTTCCGTTGCCCTTTCGGCGTTTGTCCGGCATGGGGATGAACCGCCGGCCGGCCAGGTAATCGCCGGTGATGGATTTGACGTTTGCCCGCACGTCTGCCGGTGTGCCCGCCGCGACAATCTCGCCGCCATGTTCTCCGGCGCCGGGGCCGAGGTCGACGAGAAAATCCGCCTGCTGCATGGTTTCTTCATCATGTTCGACGACAATGACCGTGTTGCCGAGATCGCGCAGTTTGAGCAGGGTGTTGATGAGCCGGGCGTTATCCCGCTGGTGCAAGCCGATGGACGGTTCGTCCAAAATATACAGCACGCCGACGAGCTGTGAGCCGATCTGCGTCGCCAGCCGGATGCGCTGCGCCTCGCCGCCGGAGAGGGTGCCGGCGGACCGGTTGAGCGTCAAATAATCCAGTCCGACATTTTTGAGAAATCCCAGCCGCTCGCGAATCTCTTTGAGGATTTGGTGCGCGATGGTTTGCTGGCGTTGCGTCAATTTGACATCGGTAAAAAATTGATTCGACTCTTTGATCGACATGGCCGTGACATCATGAATATGTTTGTCGCCGATGCGCACAGCGCGCGCTTCCGGACGCAGCCGCGTTCCGCCGCAGTCCGGGCAATTGATCATATTCATAAAACCTTCAATCCATTCTCGAATGCCCTCAGAATCCGTTTGCGTGTAACGGCGCTCGAGATTGCCGACAACACCTTCCCATTTGGTTTTAAACGTGCCCTGATGTCGCCCGCTGCGCGAGGCATAATTAAAAGTCATTTCTTCCTTGGCGCCGTAGAGAAGCGTTTTTCGCGCCTCGTCGCTCAAATTCTCAAACGGCGTGTTGATGTCATAACCAAACGCCTCGAGCACGCCCGAAGCAATGGTGATGTACCAGCCGTCTTTAAGCTGTCCCCATGCGGTGATGGCGCCTTGTGACAGTGATTTTCTTTTGTCCGGCACAATCAAATCGGCGTCAACTTCAAGCTTGGTGCCGAGGCCGTTGCACGTGGGACACGCCCCGTACGGCGAGTTGAAGGAAAACATGCGCGGCGCCAACTCTTCGTATGAGATTTGGCAATCATGACAGGCGTAATGTTCGCTAAAGAGAATTTCGTTTTCGCCGACAACATCGAGCAGCATCAGACCGGAAGCCAGGTGCAGCGCCGTCTCGACGGAATCCGTCAGCCGAGTTTTAATGTCCGGCTTGACGACCAGCCGGTCAACAATGATTTCAATGTTGTGCTTTTTGTTTTTGTCGAGACTAATTTCGTTTTCCAGCTCAAACGTTTCGCCGTCAACGCGCACGCGAACATAGCCGTCGCGTTTGGCTTCCGCAAAGGCTTCTTTGTACTCGCCTTTACGGCCGCGTACGATGGGCGCTAACAGTTGAATGCGTTTTCCCTCCGGCAGCTCCATAATCGCGTCGACAATTTGCTGCACGGTTTGCCGCTCGATTTTTTTACCGCAGTTGTAACAATAGGGCACGCCAATGCGGCTGAACAGCAAACGCAAATAATCATAAATCTCGGTTACCGTGCCCACGGTGGAGCGAGGATTCCGCGCCGTGGTTTTTTGTTCGATGGAAATGGCGGGAGATAAACCTTCGATATAATCGACGTCCGGTTTTTCCATCAGCCCTAAAAATTGCCGCGCGTACGCCGACAGCGACTCGACGTAACGGCGCTGGCCTTCAGCATAAATGGTGTCGAACGCCAGCGACGATTTTCCCGATCCGGACAACCCGGTAATGACGACAAGTTTGTCGCGTGGTATGTCCAGATCAATGTTTTTTAAATTATGTTCGCGGGCGCCTTTGATGATGATTTTGTTTTTCGTGGACATGTCTGTCTTTCTATAAATAAAAATTGCCAAACGCTGCTAAAGCAGGACGGCAATGGATGATTGTCTGAATTTCTAAAACCGATAAATATAAGAATCATTCCCGCAAATGAAAATGAATTCGCAAATCAGAAAAATAAAACAGCGGAAAAATAAAATGCTTGCTTTCGGAATCAATATTGATTATAGTAATTCCAATTAAATAGAGGCGCCTGTTATAAAAGTATTTCTTGTAGCCGAGCAGCACGAGAGAGAAAGGATAACGGGCCGAAACGAGATCGATTTCGATTATCGTTGGGTCGTCAGTGAAGAACTGGCGAACTGTCACAATCACCCAGATTGTGGGGCGCTATTTAATTCTGTATTCTATTACAAAAGTCAAGAAATCTCACCTTCTTGCAGTCACTCTCAGCAATGTGAGTACAACATTGGAGCGCCATTTCATCCATTCGTGTGGCATATTGTATTTAAATATGGTGTGGTTGGAATCGGCTCGTGCTGAATATTAATTAATTTTAATATGTCAATTTCAATTTAAACAGGGAGCAGACATGAACTCTTTTTCTCAAGAAATCCTCGAAAAGGTAAAAGCCAAAGATCCGGGACAGCCGGAATTTTTGCAAGCCGTTGCCGAGGTGTCGGAATCCATTTCGCTGGTTTACGAAAAGTATCCCGAATACCGAAGCGCGAAAATTTTTGAACGCATCATAGAGCCGGAGCGCGTCATTTTGTTTCGAGTGCCGTGGATGGACGATATGGGCGAGATTCATATCAACCGCGGTTTCCGTATCGAGATGAACAGCGCCATCGGTCCATACAAGGGCGGCTTGCGATTTCACCCCTCGGTCAATCTCAGCATTTTAAAATTTCTCGCGTTTGAACAGGTTTTTAAAAACAGTCTCACATCTCTGCCCATGGGCGGCGGCAAGGGCGGCTCGGATTTTGATCCGAAAGGAAAGAGTGATAACGAAGTGATGCGTTTTTGTCAGAGTTT
>CAYSNA010000503.1:0-3917 GCA_964432185.1 uncultured Cytophagia bacterium | reverse complement strand
GACCAATATCTAAATCAAACCGTTTAAAATTTTAATTGAATCCCCATGATCAAAAATCCTCTTTCTTTGTGCTGCGCCGTCTTTGGGTGAATTATTCAGCCTGGATGCCAAAGTGATTACACACCTGTTGATAGACCACTTTTGGTGTAATGTCCAGCATACAACGAAAATGGCCTTGCGGGCATTTTTTGCCGCCGTGCGACGCGCAGGGGCGGCAGTCCAACTCGATTTCAAAAACCTTGTCCCGCGGACGAAACGGTGCAAAACCGAATCGTTGTACCGTCGGTCCAAAAAAAGCGAACACATCTGTTTGTACGGCGTTGGCCAGGTGCAGCGAACCGCTGTCATTGCCAATGAGCAAATCACATTCTTGGATGATGGCCGCGGCCTCCAATAAATTCGTTTTTCCGGCGACGTTGATGACATGCGGCAACGGCGGTGCGACGCGGTTGCACAACTCTTTTTCCGCCTCGCTGCCGATGAGGACCAGGCCGATGTTGTGCGCCGCCAGGCTTTCGAGCAGTTCGGCAAAATAGGATTCCGGCCAGCGCTTGGTTGTCCACACCGAACCCGGAGCTATAGCAATTTTGATCGTATAACCGCGCAACGGCGCGAGGTGGTTGAGCGCTTTGTTTTTCACCTCCCGAGATAAAAACAGCTCGGTCTGGCTGTCATAGTCAGCGGGATTTAAAAATCGCAGCAAATCCAGCAGACGATTGATTTGATTTTTTTGCCGATCAAAATAAACGCGGTCAGTGTAAAAACGCGCCGGCCGCCTGCCGTCAAAACCGATTCGCCGTGGAATATTCGCATATTTGGCCAGGCGGGCGGACGTAGCCGATCGATGCGGCAACAGACACAGGTCATAACGGTACCGGCGCAAAAGCCGGATGGTGCTGATAAATGAACTGATGCGCGCTCCGCGTTTGTTGAACAAAATGAGCGAACGTATGTGCGGATTACTAAACAGAATGCCCTGCGTCTGCGGAATGACCAGTACATCCAAAGCCGCGTCCGGAAAGTTTTTTTTCACTTCGCGAATGAGCGGCGTCGTCAGCACAACATCACCGATAAATGCGGTTTGAATGATCAGTATGTTTTTCACAGCTTTCAATAGGGAACACTTTTTAAAAGGGGAATTCGCGGCATTATTTGTAACAAAATAAATCTCTGTTAAAGTGGAAAAATATCGCTATATTTACAAATTAAAAATAAATCGATTATATTGATTGTCAGCTAAATAATCAAGTCTTAATCGTCCCTTGTTCGCAGGATTCAAAGGATTGCAATGAAACTTTATTGGCGAATTATTACTTATATCAAGCCATACTGGAATACAGTGCTCCTGGGTATTTTCTTTACTCTGACGTATATCCTCTTTCACTCCATCTCGCTGTGGGTCGCTGTTGATTTCGTCAATGAACTCTTTTTGCCGGAGAAAGCGGCGGTTGTGCAAAAGGCGGAACCACAACCATCCAACAAAGTCGATATTTTAACCGACAAACTCAGCACGCACGACCTCTATGAGAAAATTAATAAAAGCATCAAGACCGTCCTGATTCAGGATAACAAGCTGGATACGCTCAAGGTCGTTTGTTTTGTCATCTTTTTATCATTTTTGTTCAAAAATCTATCGTTGTATTTACATCACGTCATTTTCTTTTTTGTTGAATTGAAAATAGTTGTGCAGATACGGGATGATTTGCAACGAAAGTTGATGAAGCTGCCGCTGTCGTTTTTTCACACACGGCACAGCGGCAAGCTGACATCCGTAGTTTTTAATGACGTCAATGCCATCCAAAAAGTATTGGACAGCAGTTTTGTCAAGATATTTCTCGCGCCCATGCAGATCATTTTTTACCTCGTTGTGCTGTTCATGATTAGCTGGAAATTGACGCTCATCACTTTTGTTCTCATTCCGATTAGTGCTGTGCTCATCATTAAAATCGGCCAGAGTATGCGGCGCAAAACCCGCCGCATGCTGGAGCAGGTATCGCTGGTAGTGACGGCCTTTCAGGAATCCGTATCGGCGATTCGTATTGTCAAGGCTTTCACGGCGGAAATCAAGGAATCGGAAAAATTTCAATCCATCAATGCCAACTTTTTTAAAAAAGCGTTTCGCGCCAAGCGTTTGGGGCAATTAACCTCACCGTTGAACGAGACCATTGCGGTGTCGGTTTTTTCCGTGCTGTTGTGGTTCGGCGGCACCATGGTTTTTAGCGGCGACAGTATGAGCGCCGAGGACTTTATGCGCTTTTTGATTTTTCTGTTCATGCTCTTTCAACCGCTTCGCGAATTTGCCGGTTTGAACAATGTGCTGCAATCCGGTATGGCCGCGGCAGAGCGCATTTTTACTTATCTCGATACACCAACCGAACCCTACACGAAAGCGGGCGCGGTCACTCTGAAAAATTTCGATGACTCGATCGTTTTTACGAATGTCAATTTTTCATATGACGGCGAAGTTGAAGTGCTGCGTCAGATCAATCTTGTCATCAACAAAGGCGAGATGGTAGCTTTTGTCGGACACAGCGGCGTGGGTAAATCCACCCTGGTTGATTTGATTCCGCGTTTTTACGATGTAACCTCGGGTTCGATTTCCATCGATGGTTACGATGTTCGTGATCTGCAATTAACGTCGTTGCGTGAACAAATCGGCATTGTGACCCAGGAGACCATTCTGTTCAACGATACCATCCGCAACAATATCAGCTATGGCGGCGAGGGCTATACGGATGATGAGATTATCGCGGCCGCCCAAAATGCCAACGCGTGGGAATTTATCGAAAAAATGGAGAATGGCCTGAATACGATCATTGGCGAGCGCGGCGTGACCATCTCCGGCGGGCAACGACAGCGTTTATCGATTGCGCGCGCCATTTTAAAGAACACGCCGATCTTGATTTTGGACGAAGCGACATCGGCGCTCGATAGTCAGTCGGAAAAACTCGTCCAAAACGCCATCGACAATCTAATGCAAAACCGAACGGTGCTGGCTATTGCGCATCGCTTGTCAACTATTTTGCATGCTGATAAAATTGTTGTCATGGACCAAGGTGAAATTGTTGACATTGGCAAACACGACGAGTTGCTCAAGCGGTCGCCGGTGTATCAACATTTATACAGCATGCAATTTCAAAACGAGTCGTGAAAAAAGTTTGATTTTTTCGTTTTTTTTCTATCTTTGCAACTTAAAAATGAATGGTGAGCATGGATAATGTGATTCAAATTGATCCTGAGAGGCCGCAGCACCATCTGATTGAAAAGGCGGCTGATGTGCTGAAATGCGGCGGCGTTATTGGCTATCCGACCGAAACGGTTTACGGCATTGGCTGCAATGCGCTCAATTCCAAGGCTGTTGATCAGGTAATTCAACTGAAAAATCGGGATCGCAGCAAAGCCATGATCATCATTGCCGGCGATACGGTGCAGGTGCGCGAGCTGGTCAAATCCATTCCGGAAGAGGCGGAAAAATTGATCGACAATTTTTGGCCCGGACCGCTGACGATTGTTTTTGAAGCTTCAGCCCAACTCAAAGATTTTGCTTTTGGCAAGTCCAAAACCATTGCCATTCGCATTCCTGATTCAAGAATTTGTATGGATTTGATCAAAGAGACCGGTTTTCCGATCATCTCCACCAGCGCCAATATCAGCGGTCAACCGCCATCCACGTCCGCGGAGCAGGTCGTCCAGTATTTTGGCCCGCAGCTCGATCTGATAATCGACGGCGGTCCGTCCAAGGAAACCAATCCATCAACAGTTGTGGATACGACCCGCACGCCTCCCCGCATTGTGCGCGAGGGCGCCATTTCCGCCCTTGAAATAAACACGGTCCTCGAAGTCGCCTGAATTACATCTGGAAAAATGTTACGCGTGTGAGTGAATCTTTGCCTTTTACGACACTGTTATCATGAAAA
>CAYSNA010000502.1:0-3936 GCA_964432185.1 uncultured Cytophagia bacterium | reverse complement strand
ATGAGATTGCTTCGCTTCGCTCGCAATGACTTTTCGGACTTTTTACGAATGCATCGTTCATGAAAAAAATCAAATAATCCAAGTTATAAATCAAAAGGATATGATTATGACCAAGTCGTGCAACTCGTTTATTGTGCTTTTATTGTTCACTCTAATTGCTTTTTTGAATAGCATGGTTTTGGCGCGCGATCCTTACAAACAACCTTTTCACGAAACCAGCATCTGGAATATGCCCATCGGCAGCAATGCCGAATACGTGCACGCCAAAATTCAACCGGCCACGGCCTACGGCATGACCGTTGACGAGGATCTCATTGTTCTGACGCCTGATGCTCCAAATGTAGCGATTTATCGCAGTGATGCCGGATGGAATCGCGACAAAAGTCGATGTGATATAAACGGCGGTATTCTGTTCGAGGCGCCGATTCCGGATGATTTTGTTGTGAGTCCCGATACCTGGGATGGCCTGACGCCGAACTCCGGTTTGGCTGTTTTGATGGATGATGGATTCACTATCCGCCAAACACAACCCTTTGCTCGTTGTGAGGCCGGCGGGAACGGTACGTCCAGATACACTTTTAGTGATGAAGATTTATTTGGCGACGGCTATTATGGCGCGCACGGCGCCACCAAATTGTCGGCTATCGGCGGCGCCATCCGTGTGGGTGAACTGGTTCCCGGCGCACCACCTATTCCACATGCGCTCAAGGTGAATATTTACGCGGCGAAAAATGTCTATTACGATACCAAAACCAAAGGCTACCGCTGGCCGGCGAAAAGCGCCGATTCCTATGCCTCCGGTACTTACGGCACCAAAGGTGATCCGGTGGAGGACTTGCGCATGGGCGCTTTATTGGCGTTGCCGGCGGACATGAATCTCGATGATCTTGGACTCGAAACCGAACCGGCGCGTTTGCTGGCACAGGCGTTCCAGGATTACGGCGCTTATCTCGTGGATGACACGGCGTGGGATGTGTACGCGATCATCACGGAATGGAGTCCGCACGGCCGCGTCAAAGATGAGTTCAAAGAGGCCTGGGGATTTTCCATGTCGACCAGCAACCAGAATTCGGCCTGGGCCAAGGACATGCGGAAAATTTACACCAATCTGCACGTGGTCGTCAATAATGGCCCCGACAGTATTGGCGGCGGTGGCGACCCGCGCGTGCCGCTGGCGGCGCCACTGTCTGATACGCGCGTGCAAAAAAAAACTCAAACACCGACTGATTTTGAATTGAGACAGAATTACCCGAATCCGTTTAATCCGATAACGACGATAGAGTATCAGCTCACAGAAAAGGCATCGGTCAGGCTGGTCATTTTTGATGTTAGTGGACATCAGCTCACCGAACTCATCAATGATGAACAGGCACCCGGCAGTTATAAAGTCCAGTGGGATGCCTCGACTTATGCCTCCGGGCTTTATCTGTATCAACTTGAAGCCAATAGCATAAAAATGACAAAAAGCATGTTGCTGCTCAAATAGGCTTTTATCCGAAAAATGATTTTAAAAAATGTGGGAGCGCCAAAATGAAAAGACGTGATTTTTCAAAATTACTGGTGGCCATGGGTGTGGGGGCGAAAACGACATTTGCCGGCCAGGCACATAATTCCTCTTCATCCGACTCAAAAGGCGACTTTTATGCCGAACCGAGCAAAAAGCTCCCAGTTCGCCATTTTGATGTCGTGGTCGCCGGTGGTGGTACAGCCGGACTTTTTGCCGCTATTGCCGCCGGTCGGCTGGGCGCTAAAACAATGTTGATCGAATCCAAAGGCTATTGCGGCGGCATTGCGGTTGAAGGCGGCACGGCCATCCACAGTTTTTACAATCTGTACACGGCGTTTGAGAATTGTCCGAAAACCCAGGTTGTGCGCGGCATTCCGGCGGAATTCATCGACAAACTGACGGCGATGGGCGGCTGTAGCGGCTATCCGGAAATGGAGACGGGGCGCGGATACGATTCTGTCTGCACGGCGATTGATACGGAACTGTATAAAATTCTCGCGTTTCGTATGTTGAAAGAGGCCGGCGTTTTTGTTGCCGTGAATACCATGCTGGCCGGCGCTATTGTCAAGGATTCGCGCATTCAGGGTGTTATTACCGAAAGCCGTTCCGGCCGCGAGGCAATTATGGCGAAAAGTTTTGTCGATACGACGGGCTACGGCGATTTGTGCGCGCACGCCGGCGCCGAATTCGACGTGCCGAATGATTATGACAGTTGTAACAGTTTCGGCCTGGCCAATGCATCGATTGAGGATTATTACGAATTCCTCAAATCTCACAATGCCGTCGGGCAAGTGTGCCGCGGTTTACGGGATGGCGAGGACAACAAGTTTGTGCGTATGGGCGCGGAACAGCTCGATATCCCCGAGTTGCAGGACGAAGCGAAAAAGATCGGCATGTCCATGGTGACGACCACGGTACGCGATAATTATCTGATGTACATCAAGTGTAATTACAAAATTCCCGGCACGGTCATAAATCGTGATGACGTGGCGAGCGCTGAAATGGAAATTCGCGACCGCATGGCAAAAGCGGCAGAGCTGTATCGGAAATATGTGCCCGGGTTCGAAAAGGCATTTATCGCGCGCACGAGTCCGTCGCTGGTCATTCGCCGCGGTCGGCAGATTTTTTGCGATTATGATATCACGCACGAAGACGTCATCGATGGCCGCCATTTTGATGATGATACCTTTGCCTATGGATTTCATGATATGGCGCCGAAATATCAGATCAAGGACGGCGGCACTTACGGCATCCCGTATCGCGCGCTGTGCGTCACGGGCATCGACAATCTGTACGCCGCCGGTATGATGATCACCTCGGATCATCGTGCCCACATGTCCACGCGCAACACGGTGAGCTGTATGGGACAGGGACAGGCAACAGGTACCGCGGCGGCGTTATGCGCGCGCAAGAATCTCGGCAGCCGGGAGTTGAAATACGCTGATTTGAAAAACGAGCTTGTCAAAAATAATGTCTACTTTGTTAGTTGAAAATTATGTTCCAGGTTAGATAGCTTGTATTCATTTATCCGACTTGCCCGTGACAAGTCGATAAAAATTTCCCTACTTTTTTATTTCGATCCATAAACTGATTGCGTATCTTCCTCAAACCCAATCTGGAGGATACGCATGAAAAACCTTGCATTTTTCCTCGCCGCGCTGCTTTTTACGCTTCCACTTTTCGCGCAGGAAAATCCCGATCCGCACCGCTTTGATCAAGAAATTGAAAACTTTCGTACCTGGGATTCGAAAAACGCCATCCCGGAAAATCATATTCTGTTCATTGGCAGTTCCAGCATCCGCATGTGGAAATCGGCCGAGTCGTTTCCCGATCTGCCCGTTGTTAATCGTGGATTTGGCGGCGCGCATATTTCCGATCTTTTGTTTTACAAACAGGATATTGTGCTCAAGTACGGTCCACCCGCGGCTATTGTTTTCTTTTGCGGCGGCAACGACATCGCCGGCAAGAAATCGGCCGAACAGGTTCTTGGGGATTTCACATCGTTATGGTCCATTGTGCAGGACAATTTCCCCGATACGCCGTTTCTGTTTATTCCGATTAAACCTTGCCCGAGCCGTTGGGAGATTTGGGACGAAGAAAACAAAGTGAATATGGCCGTGAAGGAGATGGCGCAGAAAAACGAGAATCTCTACTATGCGGATACCGCCACGCCGATGCTTGAAACCGGGCAGCCGCCGGCAGAGGATTTGTTCATTAAGGATTTATTGCATTTGAGTGAAAAGGGATATGAGATGTGGACCACGGTTGTCCGCCCGATTTTGGACGAGGTGTTGAACTAAAATTTTATGTGAGTGACAATGCGCAACATTTTCTTTTTTTTGCTGCTGGCCGGCGCTTTATGTGCCCAAGAAATACCGCGTGCCGAAACGACCAGTTCCGATTCCATGCGCCACATCTGGCGCGCCTTT
>CAYSNA010000501.1:0-3939 GCA_964432185.1 uncultured Cytophagia bacterium | reverse complement strand
AAGCGGTGTCGTTTAATGTGAATAATTTTTTTAATGGTGATGGCCAGGGCGGCGGTTTTCCAACGTCCCGCGGCGCGCAAACCTATGATGAGTATGTCGTTCAGCGGCAAAAATTGATTTCTGCGTTGACCTCAATGGATGCTGATCTTTTGGGATTGAACGAATTTGAAAACGATGGTTTTGGTCCGCATTCCGCGATTCAGGATGTGGTGAATGGGCTGAATGAATCCACGGCGGAAAACACCTATGCTTTCGTTGATCCGGGGATCGAGCACATCGGCGATGATGAGGTGACCTCCGGCATCATTTACAAACCGGCCATGCTCACACCGGTCGGCGCCATGGTCATTCTTGATAACAGCGTTGATGCTATGTTCGATCCGACCAATCGGCCCTCGCTGGCGCAAACATTTCAGGACACCAGTGGCGAGTATTTTACTTTTGTCGTCAATCATTTTCGATCCAAGAGCAGTCCGTGTGACGGCGATGAAGATCAAGGTGATGGCCAGGGCCACTGCAACCAAACGCGAACCAATGCGGCGATAGCGCTGTGCAATTGGCTTGCGACGGATCCGACCAGCAGCAATGATTCGGACTTTCTCGTTGTTGGCGATTTGAACGCGTTCCCGCAGGAAGATCCAATCACCGTTCTGAAAGATGCGGGCTATGTCAATTTAATTGATGATAACATGGGCGACACGGCCTACACCTCGGTCTATGATGCGCAATCCGGTTGTCTCGATCACGTCTTTGTCTCGGCGTCGCTGTATTCGCAAATTCATGATGTAACCATTTGGCACATCAATGCCGATGAACCGGACGATGTAAATGCACCGGACGTTTTGACGACTCTTGGAAGTGACGATCCGTATCGTTCTTCGGATCACGATCCGGTCATCGTTGGTTTTGAGCTTGAGCCCATTTCTATCGAGTTGTCTCTGTTCGAAGCGAAATTTAGCGATAACCAGGTGACAATCACCTGGCAGACCGAATCCGAAATTAATATTGCCGGATTTCATATTTTGCGCGCAGAATCGGTTGATGGGAGCTTTGTCAAAGTGAATGCCGATCTCATCGTCAGTCAAGGCGATTCCGGCCGCGGCGCTGCCTACGAGTTTGTTGATGTCGATGGCATCCCATCTGCTTTTTATAAACTGGAAACGATTACGCTCGATGGCCAGTCGGAATTCTATGGGCCAATTAAAGTGGTGGATACGGGCGTACACATGAACATTTTACCGACCTCTTTTGCATTGTACGACAACTATCCGAATCCTTTTAATCCGTCTACAGTCATTCGATATGACGTACCGCATCCCGAACATGTTGTCATCCGAATTTATGATGTCAATGGCCGCCTCGTTCGCATTCTTGTGGATGGGGAGCGTACGGCAGGATCGTTCGAAATATCCTGGAATGGCACCACTGAAAATGCACAAAAAGTTGCCGCCGGACTTTATTTTTATGAGATGCGGGCTGGAGAGTTTGTGCAGGTGAGAAAGATGATGCTGGTCAAGTAGCTGGAAAAGGGAACAGGGAGAACGGAGAAGGGATAAACGTGCGACGCACCGTCCGAGGTGGTCGCACATTTGAATTTGGTTGATGCAAATTGTCTCGATCCCTCGCAGGGATCGGGACAATGATTTTTCGAATCTATTCTATTCTCACAGGGCGAATGATAAGGCTTTGGCCCAAAATTGGAAAACCCAAATAGTATTCTGAATCAGGCTTTTGCGGTGTGCCCGGTACGCGTTGAATTTGTAATGGCTTCGGCCAATCTTCAGGCAACCGTACTTCAACAACATCATTTTTGTCAAACCGCATTTTCTTGGAAAAATCGTTGCTAAATACTCCCTCGTTCTTCCCCCTGATGTCAAATATTGCTTTTTCGGCACGCATTAAGAGTTCAACTTCTAAAACATCTCCTCTATATTTATAAGGGATTATTCTACAAAAAAGATTATACTGGAGAAATTTGATTTCATCAGTATTGGGATCAGTATACTTTTTAGTTTGAATTTTTAATCGAAAATGGTCCGATTGAAGTTGGCCTTCCATGACATGCTCCAAACCAAATGTATTTGTATATTTGACATCATATGTAAATGGCGCTTGGATCTCTTTTACTTGTGGCTCTAGTTTTCCCATTTGGGGAAGTGCAAAATAGTCTTTTGCCGGTTTCATCTGAGGTGAAGGTTGTACTAACGGTTTGCCTTGTAATTGAAATGAAAGAAAGTAAATGCCACGTTCTTCATCCAAGAACACAAGCTTGACGTCATCGGCCTGGTCTTTTATATATTTGTTTATTCTTTTTTGACTCGTTTTAAATTTATCACGCATCTCGGATGCGGTGAGCGAATAATAATCAATTGTATAACTTTTGGATTCTTCATTTGTCCGTACAGTCTCTTCAAAATAAAATTGTAGGTCGTCTGTTGAATTGACCTCGCCTTCATTGTCAATAAAAAATCGCCAACGATGATCAAAGTCCCCGCGCATGCTGGGCTCATTACCATAGTCAATAGCCATTTTTATAGATTGTCGAATTCTTTTACTATTGAGATCATCACTAAAACTTACGGCCCCACCACTCAATCTGAACTCGTAAACTTTTTCTTCATTCAAATTATTTGAGAAAACTGGAGTTTCATTAATTTCCACCGAATCCGCATGCGTCCAAATGCTTATCATCTTCATGCCCACAATCTGCGCATGCAGACAGTGGGCTAGCAATAATATGAATAAAACTTTCCACATAATCGTCTCCCTATTCTTCTAACTGAATAATCTTTGTCGATTCAAAATTCATCTCATTCAAATCCACAACTTTAGTCGGTTTAAAATAATCGTCAACGTGTTCCGGCTGTTGATTAAAATCCACACAAATGAAAAACAGAATCACCGCTGTCGTCGCAAAACCAATCGCCGTCGTCCAGACAATTTTTCGCACCCGCTGCGGTGTGAACAACAGCCTGTTGCGTAAAGTGGGCGATGGCGACGGAAATAACTCGGCTTCCTTTTTTAAGGCATCAGATAACAATTGTTCAATTTTCTGTTTTTTCATTCCTGGAGCTCCTTCACGATCTGGCTTTGCCGTAACGTGTTCAGCGCTGCATTCAAACGCGATTTGACCGTGCCTTTGGGAATGCAAAGAGTTTTGGCTATCTCGCCGTAGGTCAAATCGTGTTGATAATGCAGGATGATCACCTCGCGCTGTTTCTCCGGTAATATTCGAACATGGTGTAAGATTTTTTCCGTGCCGTCATCAAAATGAACAGCGTCGGATTGAATCTCGTCTTCGTCAAAATCGCTAAATGATTGTTGTTTGCGCTGCCAATCCACAAACGTGTTATAGGCAATGCGGTATAGCCAGGTGGACACGCGGCTCAATCCGTTAAACCGGCCAATGGCCTTCCACATTTTGACGAACGTATCCTGAGTCAAATCCTCGGCTGTTTCTCTGTTTTTGCAAAAACTGTACAGGATGGCGTACACCCGCTGGTAATGCGCATCCACGAGCTGATCCGCTGCGCGCCGGTCGCCCAGTTTGATTCGCTGCACCAGTATGTGATCGCTCAGAGGGTTCAATCGCCTCCCGTAAATTGAATTCGACTCTTTGACGTGAAAAGTAGTTGAGGGGTTCGATGATAATTTAAAAAATGATTTTATTCTTCAAATCAAAAGATTACATTAAGTTTCAATATTTATTGTACCTCAAAAATAACACCTACCACGCATTACACTAATTTCACGAATTGCTTCGATCTAATTCGTGTCATTCGTGAAATTAGTGGTTCCTTTTTTGGAGTCGCAAATGAAAACTTTATTTATTTTGTTACTTTTTTCGATGGGGATTGCCCAGCCGCTGCAACTCCATCCGGATAATCCGCATTATTTTTTGTATGACGGCAAGCCGACGGTTCTCATCGGTTCCGGCGA
>CAYSNA010000500.1:0-3942 GCA_964432185.1 uncultured Cytophagia bacterium | reverse complement strand
AACCGGCGACAAACGTTCGGTGAATGTCAAGGTGTACTTTACAGGGTAGATACATTTTTATCACTCTTTTTCTTACCATTACAGCGTGCACACGACGGCGTATTGAATCGCACCATCGCACAAAAATACGGCTGTAGTGAACAAGATGGTCTTGTCGCACACCAATTCATTGCGCTCAACATTGATATTCTTCAACCTGACAAAAGATGCCAAAAACAAAAATTCGAACACAAAGCCTCTTTTTGATTCCAGTGCTAATTTTGGTTTTTATCAACTGCTCAAAACAGGAGCAGAGCAGCGATGCAACCACAAGCGCTTCCGACACATATGTCGTTGATCCCAACATGATTTTACCCCCGCCGTCGGATTCGTACAAAGTTGTGGGCATTGTCGACGGCTTGAAAGAATTTGTCGTGCAGTATGATGAGCACCTCTTCCGCGGCGGCGAGCCGTACAGCAACGACGCCGTGACCGAATTTAAAAAGTTGGGCATCACAACGCTTCTCTGCATTACGCCGTCGGATGTCGGGCGATTTCGTTCCAACCTGTACGGTTTTAATCTGGTGGAAATTCCGTTCGCTTCGACAACCGGCCCCAGCCCGGCAGTCCTAGACAGATTTTTTCAAGCCGTCGCTCACAAGAACGAAAAGTTTTATCTGCACGCCTATGGCGGCGCCAATCGAGCCGGCGTCATTGGCCTGGCGTATCGAATTTATGCACAGAACTGGTCGCCCGAGGACGCTATTGCCGAATTCGAAAAATTGGGCGGCAGCGTAATAGAGGCAAGCTTGATGATTCAGCACGTTTTGAATTACAAAAGCAATTTACAAGGTGAATTATGAAACGACTTGGCTTTTTTTTACTGGGATTTTTCTCTCTCATCTTTTCCGCCGAAGATCCTGAAACCATCGCCTTGTTTAACGGCCGCGACCTGACCAACTGGGTCGTCACTGATTTTGGTCCGCAAGGTGAAGTCAAGGTGGAGAACGCCAAACTTATCCTCAGCATGGGCGACGGGCCGACAGGTGTGACATGGAACGGCGATTTTGAGTTCCCTAAAATGAATTACCAGGTCTCTCTCAAAGCCATGCGCGTGGACGGCAATGACTTTTTCTGCGGCATGACCTTTCCTGTCCATGACGAATTTCTCACCCTCATCGTTGGTGGATGGAGCGGCACAGTCATTGGACTTTCGTGCCTGGATGGCTATGATGCCTCGGACAACGAAACGACCACGAGTATGTCTTTTCAAAAGAAAAAATGGTATGATATAAAATTGCGCGTGCAGGATAACATCGTGCAGGTATGGATAGACGATCGGGAAAAAATTAACTGCAATACAACGGACCGGCAGTTATCCCTGCGCTCCGAGGTACTGCTGTCGCGACCGTTCGGCTTTGCCTCGTGGTATACCACTGCTGCGCTCAAGGATATTCAATTAATAATTTTGCCGGATTGAGATAAACGTGTAAACGGGAACAACATGGTAAAGATAAAAATCACTTGTGGCCGCATAGAACTCATTGCCCAATTGTTTGACACTCCAACCGCAAAAAGGATAGCCGATGTGTTGCCGCTCACCGGCCGCGTCAACCGTTGGGGTGCCGAAGTCTATTTCAGCATTCCTGTGGATACCGAACTGGAGCCGGACGCTCGCGATGTCCTTCAACCGGGCGAACTTGGATTTTGGCCGGTCGGCAAGGCCTTTTGCATTTTTTGGGGGCCGACGCCGGCCAGCCTGGGCGAGGAATCCAGAGCGGCGAGCGACGTGAATGTATGTGGCCAGGTTGAAGGGGACGCATCCGTTTTGGAGACAGCCCGTAGCGGCAGCGATATATGTATCGAAGCGCTTTCAATTAATGAGGAATCATGACCGCGTACAAAAAAAACTGGATCGATAATTACCAAATTCACTCCTACGAAGCGGATGTGACGGCGCGAGCAAGCGTTAGTTCAATTTTGCAGTTCATGCAGGAATCGGCCTGGAACCACGCCGAACATCTTGAACTCGGTTACTCGCATCTCATCAAAAAGGATTTGGCCTGGGTGATGGCGCGGTTGTCGTTGAAAATCTCGTCGTGGCCGCGATGGCATGAAACCATCACCCTGGACACTTTTCCATCCGGGCGCGACAAGTTATTTGCGTATCGTGATTTTCGCCTGACAACGGCACAGGGCAGTCTATGTGCCGTCGGAACGACAACCTGGCTTGTCATCGATATAAACAGACGCCGACCACAGCGCACGGAATCCTATTTTCACATCAAGGAGTGGGGGGAGTACGAGCATGCCTATGACGGCTTTTCACCCAAAGTTGATGCGATTGAATCGCCGGATTCATCAACCTGTCGCACTGTCTACTATTCGCAGTTGGATGTTAACGGTCATTTGAACAATGTCAAATATCTCGATTTTGTGTTTGATAGTTTTTCAGAGGATTTTCGCCAACACCATCATCTTGTCGAATTGGATATGAATTTTACCAACGAAGCCCTGTTGGGAGATGTTGTCGAAATTCGCACCGAAAAAAAACAAGATCATTTTCTGCACGCGCTTTATCGGCAAAACGGTGGGGCGGAATTGTGTCGTTTAAAAAGCCGCTGGCAGCGAATCGCATGACGCCCCGAAAGAATTGTCGGCGCCAGTTTCACCCTCCACTAATTTTTACAAGAAATTTGTTCAGGTGTTGAATAATTTGCGGGCCGCGCTTGTTTTAGAATATGCATCGGATATCTGATTAATCCAAGTCCACTTCCACTCCACTGGTTCTTTCGGCACGCTGGTAGTCCTCCACAGAAGTTCAGCAGTCTCCCATCCAATAACAGTTCTCCAGAAAACAAACAAGGTCAATGGGCGAAATAGCATTGATCTCTGGCATCTGTTCTATTATAAATATTTCGAAAGGAGGTCTGTTATGCTGTACAAAAAATTGTTTGTGCTTACGGCGTTATGCATGGGCCTTTTCCTAATTTTGGCGTGCTCTTCGGATGAAGAGGGGCCCGTCAAACCCAGTGAGAAAGCGCCACCTCCCCCGGATTTTCAATTACAAGACATTACCGTACCGGATAAAATGATGAATTCCGCTGATGCCAAAGCGAAATTAGCACTCGACCTGATTGAGGCCACGACATCATTCGAAGGAACTGGCTGCGTTTTCGCTCCACCTGAAGGCGCAACGGCTCTGACGGAATCCAAATCAGCTTGGGAATATTCCTGGGTTGAGGGAGCACTGACAAAACGATTGGCAATTACATCTCTGGTTTCCATTAATCAACGCAAATGGCAGATCTACTACACGGGCAGCACAGATGGCGTGACGTTGGAAGACTGGCGATTTATGGATGCCGGCCAAACAACCGACTTGAGCAGCGGTCATGTTTATGTGTACAAAATAAACACCAAGCAAATTATTTTGGAGTGGACATGGCGGACGGACAAAGGAACTTTTACGCTGGAAAAGTATGATCATGCTGATCCAAGAACCAAAATCGAAATCATCCTCCGTGCCGACAAATCCGGCAAGGTCGAACGATTTGCGCTGAGCACCACCGGAAGCATGATGCACGATCTTCTCATCAACTGGGATGTTAGTGGTAATGGAACCTGGTGGACGTATGAAAATGGTGTAACAAAAGAGACAGGTACCTGGAACTAGAAAAAATCCCTCTCAGGCGGCCTTAAATGTCAAGTTCAACAAAAAATAAATGTTTCGCCCTCGCCTGAGAGGGTGTTTTACCTGATGACCCAAGTTATAAAAACAAAAAATGATTTTGTGCGCTCTCAGCAGGGGCGAGGATGTGCCCTCGCCTGAGAGGGTGTTTTACCTGATGACCCAAGTTATAAAAACAAAAAATGATTTTGTGCGCTCTCAGCAGGGGCGAGGATGTGCCCTCGCCTGAGAGGGTGTTTTACCTGATGACCCAAGTTATAAAAACAAAAAAT
>CAYSNA010000499.1:0-3945 GCA_964432185.1 uncultured Cytophagia bacterium | reverse complement strand
GTGGATCGCTATTGCCACGAGCAATTTTTGCGGCCCGCAATTTGTCGGCATGTGGCGCGATGTGGAATGGCACGTTCGATTGACGCAAGAGATTAAATCTGCGCCAATTTTTCAAGATGTGCTTAATGATAAAATTGTCAATGCGTTAAACAGAGCGAATAGATGAAACCACATTATCTGATAATTTTGTTGGGATTGCTGAGCTTTTCGAATGCACAATCCCCTGTTTCTTCTTTGCAGCGTTTTATGATCTGGAGTCCCGGCGAAGAAAACGCGGTGGTCTTTCGAAAAACAGTCACCATTCCCACTGTTGGCGAAATAACGGCGCACCTGTTTGCCGATTCCTATTATGCGCTGTATCTGAACGGCCGATATGTCGTGAGCGGTCCCAGCCGATTTGATCCCAAACGGCCCGAATACGACACGCGGCCTGTCACTTCTTTTTTAAATCCGGGAGAAAACACCATTGCGGTGCTGGTTTACGGCGGTCTGTCAAACGGTATGCGCATGCAACATGCCCCGGGTTTTGCGATGATGCTGGAGGGCGCTGATGTCGCCGTTTTTACCGACAGCACCTGGACGTGCAGCGGCAATACGCGCTTTAAATCTGCCGTGGCAAAATGGCAAGGCTTTGACGAAACCATAGATGCAACCAACAAGACCGGCGATTGTCTAAGCGTCGGTTTTGATGATTCGGCCTGGCCAAAGGCCGTTCACATCAACGGGAATTTGTGGGGCCCGTTTTTTCCGCGCGCCATCCCCATGCTATCTGAAAAAGAAATAACATGCGAACTACAATTGCCCGTTCATGTTGATTCAACGTTGACCATCCATTTTGATCGCAATTATTTGTTAACCGCCGAGCTGAATTTTACGGCGACGGAACAAACCGAGGTTCGTTTTGGCAACACCACTTATATTGCCGGACCCGGCGCTCACTCGTTTCGAACATTTGATGCATTTGGAATTACGGACGCCTCCTGCACGCTGACCACCTCGGCGCCAATTACCATCGAAAGCATGCGCTTTTTGAATCGCGTTTATCCCTTTGAGCGGCTGGGCGCGTTTTCCTGTTCGGATTCAGATTTGAATCGTCTGTGGGAGATGAGCCTGCATACGCTCGAACAAGTGACGGAAGACGGCTATCAGGATTGTCCCTGGGAACGCGCCGAATGGATGGGCGATGCCGCCGTCATCGAATATCCCTTGACGCGTCTCGCGCTTGCCGGAGAAGGAGATGTGTTGAGCGATCCGCGACTCATCCGCAAAATGATCCGTGATATTGCCCAAAGCGCGGACAGCGCCGGCCGCATTAAGGCGCATCATCCGTCGGATCGCTTCGACATTCACGCGTACATTGAGGATTATTCGTGCCTGTGGGTGCAATCACTGCGCGAGTATTATGAATTTACCGGCGATACCGATTTTGTCATGGAAATGTGGCCCGTGTTAACCGGATTAATGGACTGGTTTCTAAAGCAGCGGACCGAGACCGGTTTAATCCGGGGGCGCGAATTTGTTATTTTTGATAATCCGCTGAAATACCAAACGTGCGAAGGCGCAACGCTGAATGCGTTTGTGTTTCGGGCCTTGCACGATGCCGTCTTTCTGGCCGAAATCATTGGCGACGAAAACAAGGTCGTTTTGTACCAAAAATCCGCCAACGCTTTACAAACCACATTTAACACAGTGTTGTGGAATGACAGCCTCAACCTGTTTAACGCCTCAACAACGCACGAGCCCACGTATCACTCGGCCCTGATTCCGTTGAACCGGGGAATCGTCGATCCCGATAAACAACCACTATTAACCACCTGGTTGCTTGATTCGATCGTTAAAGTCTCCGAATCCATGATGACCTACACGCATTTTTGGCTGTTTGAATTTTTGTATGCCCAGGACGAGCCGGAATGGGATAAAAAAGTATTAGAGCTGATCAGGTCACGTTACAAGAACTTTTACGCCGCGGACAACCTTGGCTTTACCGTAGCCGAAAGTTTTAGTGGTGACCGGCCGTTTCATAATTTCGGATCGGCCGCCGCCTATTTTATGAGCGCCAACATCCTTGGCGTTCACGTGAAATTGCCCCTCTCTTCCGATATGCTTTCTATCAAACCACAACTGGGTGATTTGTCGCATGCTTCCGGCACGGTGGTCACCGAGCATGGACTGGTGCATGTGGATTGGAAAAACAAATCGGACTCTTTCGAGTTCGCCATCACCATTCCTGACAACAAAAAAGCCATCGTTTATCTGCCTGCGCCGTCGGGAGACATGAATTGTCAAATCAACGAAAAACCGGCGCAGTTTACCCGAGAACATCGGTATGCCGTGGTGGAATTATCGGGCGGCCGTCACAAGGGAATCGTGCGATAAAAAGTATTCAAATGCAAACATTCAAAAGTTCATATAAAAATAAGGACAATAGCATGGTAAACGCAAAAAATCATTTGATAAAGCTCGTTATGATCGTTTTAATTTTGGCACATTCTCAATTTCTTTTCGCCTCCAAGTTGGTGGAGCTCAAAGTCATCGACAAAGATTATCTGCTGCTCTATTTCAAAGACGGCGATGTCCAGTTTGTTGATGATGGTCGGGGCACGGGCGCCTATGGCGGCACGCACGCGGAATCCTCAAACTCAAAACGGGTGCTGTATGGTCGCCGTCCAGACCTTACCAACGCGACGGATGCTTCAAGCTGGCTCATCAAATCGTCTGACGATACGCAGTATGGCGACGCCGGCGTCAATCCACAAGACTGTTTTCGCAAAAGCCGCGTAAATGGCATGTCCCAAGGCAACTGGGGAAGCAATGACTGGATCTATGACTATAGTTACGATCATTATATCATTTTGGAACTGCCGTTTTCCTTGCAGCAGGGCAAGAATTATACGGTCGAAATGAACCCGGCCATGAATGCCGATACCACGATGATGTCCATCACCTACGATATTTTTAACTGTCCGTCCGAAGCCGTGCACACCAATCTTGTCGGCTTTATGCCCGAGTCCCGACTCAAAGCGGTCGATCTGTATTACTTTATGGGGGATGGCGGCAACCGGGATTATTCAGAGTTCCAGGGAAATGATGTCTACATTTACGATGTGAATGCAGAGACCTCACAAAAAATTGGCACAGTCGCTTTTTGGATGGCGGCCAAAAAAGAAACACACTGGAACCTCACCGGCTCGAATGTCTGGACTGCGGATTTCAAAGATTTTACAACACCGGGCACCTACCGGGTTGCCATTGAGGGCGTCGGGTGCAGCGAAACGTTTGAAATTCGAGATGATATTTATAAAGAGCCGTTCAAAATTTCTGTCCTCGGTTATTTTTATATGCGCATCGGCCAGGACAATATGGACATGACACCTGTCCCGCGACGACCGTTGTGGATCCAAGATCAAGATCCCGCCAGTTGCAAGATTTACATTACCGATATGCATCCGTATCACGCCGAATGGAAAACGTTTTCCAATAATAGCTGGGATAATGCTATAGATTGGAAGCCATATGTAAAAACCGGTAAACCGACCAATCCCAGGGCCATCGGCGGCCACAGCGATGCGCTCGACTGGGACCGGCATTTGGCGCACGTGTCCAATATTTACGATTTGCTGCTCGCCTATATTTTAACCGACGGCGCGCTCTCGGACGATGATTGCCGCATCGCCGAAAGCGGCAATGGCATTCCCGATATTCTTGATGAAGCCAGAAACGAGGTGGATTTGTGGTTGAATTTGCGCTATGGCAAAGGCTATTCGCACGGCTTAACCAATCCGAGTAAGGAAAACATCATTTACCAAGCCGACAATACGCCGCTCGCCGCCTGGGCCAATGCGCTGAACAGCGCCATGCTGTCGTATGCGTTTGACATAGCGGGCCTGGAAAATCTCAAAAAAACCTATCTGGATTCCGCGGTGGTCGCTTATACCTACGCCAATA
>CAYSNA010000498.1:0-3949 GCA_964432185.1 uncultured Cytophagia bacterium | reverse complement strand
TATCCACCAGAACGCTGCCATTTGGATCGGTTTCGCCGTTCCAGCGCCGGCCTTGCAGGCGAAAATAATCGGCATTGTTCCAGAACCCTTTTTGACACGCCTGCCAAATTTTCTGCCAGGCCTCCAGCGTGCCGTCCGTGGCTTCGATCTCGTAAATGTTCCAGTTGTCGCCAATGTCCATTTTGACGACGTCATAATCTTGTCGATCGCCGCCAAAATAGGAAGCCGCAAACGCCGCCTCCGGTCGTTCTTGCGTCTGATACAGTCCCCAATACATACCATTTAAATAAAGGTGATAATAACGACTGCGTGTGTACGGCTGCCCCATATCCCGCTGCAAGTCGCGCGAATAGACATCGCGGTTCATCGTGTTGTAGGTGCCGACATCGCTTTTGTAGCTCCAGGAATAATTCTGGCTGGTGCGTAAATCCATCTTGTCGAATTCGTCAACGCCCTCGTCGCCAAAAAGCGGGTAGCGTAATTTTCCGGCGCCGTAGTCGCTCCGGAAAAACAGACGAAACGCGTGTTTGGGATTATCATCATGCCGGCTCCAGCCGCCGCGGATGCGCAAGCCGCAGTTGATTTGAAATCCTTCCGTGCCGTCCGGATTAATCAATTCAACGGATGCAGGTCTCTCCCACTCGATGCCGTGATATTGCGCATTGACATAAATGCCTGAGTCGCGGTCAAACAGATGTTTCAAATCCGTGACAATGGACATGCTTGGAATGTCCAGCAGGGCGTTCTTTATATCAAATTGATAGGCCGGATGTTTGATTACGGATAAATCCATGCCATAATCAATGACCTGCCCGTAGGTCGTCGGTCGCGGCCAATCCGCTCCCGGGCGGTCGCCGAGAGTGGATTGATTGAGCACCTGTTCGAGGAACACATAAGTTTGCGTTGTGGATGGTCCGATAAACTCGCCATTCTGTTTCAATGCCGCCCGAACCGTGACACAGGGCGTGGCGGAGCGAAAAAGCGTTGATTGTGGATCAATACGAAGGACATGTGGTGAATCGACACGCATCGCGTTTGCCGAGGTGACGGGATCAGAGCCGTCCAGCGTGTAGGCAATCTGATACTCAGGCAATGGCGATGAAAGAGTGAGATCAAACGGTTCGTTATAAAATCCATGCTCGACTGAAAAGGTCGGAATCGGTCCACCCGTCTGCGCGAGTACAATTGAAATCAGTATGAAAAAGAAAAATATAGTTTGAAAGAATGCCGATTTGTTGAGCACCATCGAGTTGTCAGTTCCGTTTGTTACACATCCGGGCATAGAATACGAAATTTCCACACAGGAACCAAGTGGAAAAGAAGGATGGAATTTGGTAGAACTTGTCGCACACCTGGAAAGGTGTACGACAAATTGATTTTACTTGATCATCATCAACTTTTGCCGCTCAACAACGCGACCATCAGACACCGTCATAAAATAAAGTCCTGATGCCCAATCCGATAAATCTATTCGCCGTGCGTGCTCACCGCTGCTCACATACACCGCATCCGCAAAAACAAGACGGCCGTTGACATCATAAATATCAAATTGTACCATGGCACTCCTGGGCAGGATAAATTTTACGATGGTGTAGGCATTGAACGGATTGGGATAGTTGGGCACGAGTCTCAGTCGATCAGGCACGATGTTCCGCACCTTTTTCTGCACATCATTCGCCGTAAAATTCTCCTCCCCCGGCGAGCCATAATTTCTTTCAGCCTTCCAGTTTGTGGCGATCGCGTTGTCCAGTTCGGCATCGATGAGCGCCAATGACGCGGCGCCGGTTGATGGTGTGGCATCCCATGGAGGATTGGCAGTGTAGCTGACCGCGTCCACCAGGACGCCGTTTTGATTAAACAGGCGAACCTGATCATTCTCGCTCCAACCGAAACTGGTATTGCCGACAATCCCGCTGACGGCCGAATAACAGGATCGGAATTTTTGCACATCCTGACAGATAACGAGGAAACCAAACGGCTCGATGCGTGTCGCTTCATTAAAAATAAACAAATGGCTGTCGTCTTTATCCGACAACGACCAACCGGCCAGGTTTATGCTTTTGTCCATTGGATTGTAGATCTCAATCCAGTCGCCGCATTCCCAGTCCGGTGTATGCGAATATTTGATTTCATTAATGACGAGAACTTCTGTTACGGCCTTGAAACGAGGCTCGAAAACCAGCCCGTCCTGCGGATCAATCTCCAGTTCGGCAGTTGCGGGAAATGTCGGATCGGACCAGCCGACAAACAGATAAGCCGGTTTCGCCACCGCCGTTACGGAGATCGAATTTTCCGGATAATACCAACCCTGCCACGGAAAATGGTTTACATCCATTGTATTTAGTCTTATAAAACCGGCTTGCGCATCAGCTAAAAGTTGAATGGTGACCGGATCGCCGAAATGAAAATACTCTTGCAGTTGCGATTGCGTGATATCCCAGCGATCGTACATAAAATCACGCATCATGTTGACGTTATCGAACCACTGCGACACCGGACTGTCCCAGCGGTCGCATTCGCGCGGGATGGCCTGCTCAATAAGCGCCGCCAGCGAATCCAGAATCGGCGTCGAGTTTTCCGGCAGCAGCGTGGTGTTGTAGAGATCGCAAAAACGATTGACAAAATAGCGCCGATACTCGGTATTTTGCAGTAATCGATTCATGATCACATTGATCCAATATTCGCGGACATTTTCATCATAATAATAAAAACCGTTCCAGGACAGTTGCGTTAAAGCGCGATCCAGATCCCACGGGATAATTTTCCATGTGGCGCCAGCCGCTTTTTCACGAAAAAAGAACGAACCGTACGTCCAGCTCCGATACTGCGTGGCGTGGTGCAGCACGTGCAAATCGGTAAAATTTTTTATATCGAGTCGAGCCTCAAGTTGATGATACATCTTTTCAGAATCAAAATTATGATTCTCGATAAAATCGACAAAATCCCGCCACTCGATGGCATCGCCGTAATCCAGTTCCCAGGAGCCGCTGCGCAGACGGATGATGTCGACGTTTATGTGGCCGAAATGATCTCGGATAAAAAACTCATTGATGCTCTCACGGAGATCGTAAATGCCCCAAAACTCGTCATTCAGATAGAGCACGCACATGGTGCTGGATGATCCTTTTTGCCCGAGCCGACGATACAGCTCGCTGCCGAACGGATCACGCAGCAGCGTGCCGGTATCCATCTGGATGTCGTCATCATAACCGGCGCGCGTGACCAGATTTTTAACCTGATCCACCGGATTCAAATCAAACATTTGATAATCCAACGTTTCAGCGCCATAGCTGTCGCGGAAATACAAGCGAAAGGATTTCTTGTCGCGCTTGCGGCTGGAATTTCCTTGAATTCGAAGGCCCGCGGGAATGGAAAATTCGAGCCGATTTTGAGCAAAATAGGATACAACGACATCACGCTCCCAGTCGCGGCCGCTTTTTTCCCAGTTTTCGTAAATACCGGATTCGTCACTAAAAAGATCCTCCGGATCGGTCACAAATGATAAAATCGGCAGCGAGTGGTTTTCATCCACAATATAAATAAAGGATAATACAGGACTCGGCAAATAATTCGGCGGCAACACCCGTATGCGCAGGACGGTGGTGGAATCGATCTTCAACGGGGCGTCGTATTCAAACGTCGTTCTGCCAAAATGGGCCACATCCGGCACACTGCCGTCGAGCGAATAAAGAATCAGCGCGCCCGGGTATTCCGAGCTCATCGTCACGGTCTGCGCATTGCGGTAGATGCCGGATTGTAACGAGACATCAGGCGCTTCAGCAATGCCAACCACATCCTGCGGATTCGCCGCGCCCGGCGTCGGCACATTGAGTTGAATCCATTGTTGTCCGCCATCCGGAATACGGCCGAATGAATAATTCGATGTCTGCTCGCCAAACGTCAAGCTGTCCGCCACCGTCAAATTGGGCTGCAGCAAACCCAGCCATTC
>CAYSNA010000497.1:0-3953 GCA_964432185.1 uncultured Cytophagia bacterium | reverse complement strand
CCTGGCCGTTCGCCACAACGCTCTATGCGGTTCTGCATGTCTTTCTTTTAAAAAGATTGTCGTCCATCGGCTATCTGTTTTTGCCATTCATCTGGACCACTATTGAGTATGCCGAGGCTTTTTCCGAAATGGCCTTCCCGTGGAATTATATCGGCTACACTCAATCCTATTATTTTCCACTCATTCAATATGCCGAATACACGGCCGTTTACGGCGTCAGTTTTTGGGTCGTGCTGTTGAACGTCCTCTTTTTATTGCTGTGGAAAAATCGGCGAGAGACCAAAAGATATCTCTATGGCGCTGTTCTACTTTTGCTTTTTCTTTTGCCTCTCATTCATGGCCTGGTGGTGCTCAGCCCCACGGATGATCAGGATAAAATGAAAGTCGCCATCGTTCAGGGTAATCGCGATCCCATGGAAAAATGGAGTGGGGACGTCAAGGAGAACAATTTTCAGATTTATGCGGATATGACGCGGGAGACCTTTGCCGCCGAGCCTGATCTTGTCATTTGGCCGGAAACCGCTTTGCCGTTTTATTTGCGCTCCGAGCGTGACTATGTCCGAAAAATTCACAGCCTGATCGATTCCATGGGCGTCTCTTTGTTGACCGGATCGATCGATTACGAATACCTTGAGGACGGCAGCTATGATCATTACAACGCCGCCATGTTCATCGAACCGCATTATTTTACCATGCAAACCTATTGGAAACAAAAGCTGGTAATGTTTTCCGAAAAGGTGCCCTACAAGGATTCCTTCCCGTTTAATGTGCTCAAAGAATTGCTCTGGGATTTGGGACTGGGTGATTACGGCATTGGCACAGAAATCACCGTCTTTAGCGGTCGGCGGCGGGACGCGGTTTTGCAGCAGCCCATTTTGAGAAATACAGCAGAGACTGCTGATTATAAAACCGGCGTGGCGATCTGTTATGAATCCGTTTTTCCGGATCATGTGCGAAAATATGTAAACAACGGAGCCGATTTTTTAATCATAATAACGAACGATGCCTGGTTTGGCAAAACGTCCGGTCCGTTTCAGCATCAGCAAATGGCGGTGTTTCGCGCTATCGAAAACCGGCGCGATATTGCCCGCTGCGCCAATACCGGCATTTCCTGTTTTATCGATCGATTCGGACGCGTGCGGCTGAAAACGCCGCTTTTCAAGCCGGCCGTCATTTATGATGACGTTTTGCTGCACAATAAACAGACGTTTTATACTCTTCATGGAAACGTTTTTGCCGTATTTCTCTCTGTCGTATCCGTGCTGGCCGTTGGCTTTGCAGTTGTAAAAAAGATTGTGGTTGAATGAAAAAGAATGTTGTGAGCAAAATATTTATTTTTCTGATTCTTGCATTCTCCCTGCGTGCGGAATTGCCGAGCATGAGCTATGTGACATCGAGCTCGATTTATGCGCGTTCGATGAGCATGGGCAGCGCTTTTACCGCCATGGATGCCGGCCTTGAGAACATACTCTTTAATCCGGCGGCCATGGGGCCGGTGGATGCGGACCGAAAAAATTTTAGTTTTTATGTTGATCCTGTTGCCGCGACGAGCGCTGTACAACAACGGTCCGTATTGTCGATTCGCCCGGACAAGCTGCCAACGGATTGGCTTGGAGTGGCCGGCCTTTTTGCCCGCGCTGTCAGCTTTTCCAAACCGGTGTTTCAGTTTTCCATTTTGCTCTCCGAAGAATTGCCCTTTAATCCACAACACACTGCCGGAGATGAAATCGTCTCCAGTCGCGGCCACCTGGATTGGAACTATCACGCCGCCGCCGCCCGACTCACGCTGGCCAAGCAGGTATCGCTCGGCGCCACCGGCTATGCTTTTCAGATGCTAACGCCGGATAATGAGCTGAAACGCACTTTTGGATCAAGTTATGGTATTTTAATGCGGCCCGGCGATAAATTATCCGCCGGCGTCTCCTATTTTACCTTTCCCGATCAGGTGGATAGTTTGATGTTTTCCTACCATCGAATCACCAGCAACTCGATCAATGTCGGCGTTGTTTATCGGCCGCATCTGACAATCCGGTTAGCGCTGGATTTTCGCAACGCCTCGGACGGAGGCAGCGATACATCGAATGAACTTCACGCCGGCCTGGAAGTTACGCCGACTCGTTTTTTTGCCCTGCGCAGCGGTTATTATCGACAAAATGAAAATCAGACTGATATCTTTTCCGCCGGTTTTGGTTTTGCCGATTTCCGCACTTATGCCTCGCAAACAGAGCGCTTTGTTTTTTCGAATATTATATTAAATTATGGCCTTCAGGCTGAGAAAGTCATGAGTGAATATGCTCTGGTTCACTATTTAACGTTCCTCGTTCGATTTTAGGAACTTTTGTTTCGCGATCTCGTTTAGAACCTAACATCTGTGAAAAAGCTAACTTACATACTTGCCCTTTTATGTGTGACGCCCCTGATGATCCGGGCCGAACAACCAACAAATTTGCGGGTCCTTGAGCAGATGTATTTTGATATTTGTCAGGATGTGATCGAATCGAGACGTCTGGCGGACAGCAGTTATGTGATCGAAAAATCGGCAACAGAATCACAAATCAACTGGTTGATCGAAAAGCAGTTTTTTCTCTGCCTGAACGAATCGGGCATCAAACACGTGTACAGTGGCGCTGATGATGAAAAGAATGCCGCCCGCATCAGCTACCAATCGGTCGAACAACGAATTTTTTATCGCCCTCTCGCGGGAAAAAATGTTGAACGACACATTGACGTGCAAATGCAGGTGCGATTTATCGATTCGAACAAAACGATTTTAAAGGACGAGATTTTCAGCAACGCGTTCAAAGACACGTTGGCGGCCAAGGAAATAACCAAAGTTGAAAATCCCAAACTTGCCTTCACACTCGGAGAACGCAATCGTCCGTTTTTTAAAAAAATTTATGAACCAATACTGGTCTCGCTCTTAACCGGCTGGATTATTTATTTATTTTACTCGTATCGCAGTCAATAACTAACAGGTTAATTCATGAAGAAATCGCGGTTTTATATAGTACTTTTACTTGCATTTGTAACAGTTCTTTCGTTGTCGTGCGCACAAAAAAAACTTCGGGCCAATGCGTCGCTGGACGATCGGATGGCCGAAGGCATGCGCCTGTTTGAAAAAGGCAATTATTTTGATGCCAAAACACAATTTCGCATCGTCACTTTGAGCCACAGCGGCAGCCTCATTGCCGACAAGGCGCAGTTTTATCTCGCCGAATGTCATTATAATATGAAAGAATATATTCTGTCGGCGAGCGAGTATGAGCGCCTGATCAAAGTATATCCCAGCTCCGACTATGTGGATGATGCCAAATACAAGCTCGGCATGAGTTATTACAAGCTCTCTCCGAAATATGCGCTTGATCAGGAATACACCAAACAGAGCATCACCCATTTTCAGGAATTTCTCGAAGATTATCACACCAGCGATTTGGTCCCCGAGGTGGAAAAGTACTTGCTGGAAGCGCGCCATAAACTGGCGGAGAAGGTCTATGCCTCGGCGGAAATTTACCGCAAAATGTCCTATTATAACTCGGCCAGAATTTATTACAACAAGGTGATGGAAGAGTACTATGACACCGAGTTTGCGCCAAAATCGCTGTTCTGGATTGGGGATTGCAATCGCAGAGATGATGCCTTCCCGGAAGCTTTTGCCGCCTTTGACGAATTTCTGCAAAAATATCCGGATCACGAGTGGGTGACGCGAGTCCGCACCAAAATAAAACAGACCACCCACGATTTTGAAAAATATCAAAAGATGGCGCAGAAACAAGCCGCACAGGCCGAATGACAGAAAAAGCGGGAGCAGGTTGATTTGAAAATTGGCATGTACGGCGGCACGTTTGATCCGATTCATCTGGCTCATCATGTGAATGCAGAGAACGAGTTGACCGAACACGACCTGGATCAACTGTTTTTTTTGCCAATATACACGCCCCCTCATAAACGCTCGA
>CAYSNA010000496.1:0-3958 GCA_964432185.1 uncultured Cytophagia bacterium | reverse complement strand
GAGATCGAATTCAAGCGCGGTGTGCCGGTGGCGCTAAACGGTTCCAGAATGGAAGCGGTACCGCTCCTGAACGCGCTGAACAAAGTCGGCGGCAAGCACGCTATTGGCCGGGTGGATATTGTTGAAAACCGTCTCGTTGGTATGAAATCCCGCGGTGTCTACGAAACGCCGGGCGGCACCTTGTTGTACGCGGCGCATCGCGAACTGGAAAGTTTGGTGCTGGATAAAGAAACCGTTGAGATGAAAAATATGCTGTCGCCCAAATATGCGGAACTGGTGTATAACGGCGCCTGGTTCACACCACTGCGCGAGGCGCTCGATGCGTTTGTCGAATCCACGCAGCAGAACGTCACTGGGATTGTACGGTTACAGCTATACAAGGGCAATATCATTGTCGCCGGTCGCAAATCGCCATATTCGCTCTATCGCGAGGATTTGGCCACCTTTGGCAAGGAAGATATTTACGACCAGGCGGATGCCAAAGGATTCATTAATCTGTTCGGCTTGCCGCTCAAGGTTCGCTCGCTGGTCAAAATTGACTGGGGCAAAGACCCGCATTATGATGAACCGGATTACACCATCTTTAAGCGGGATTAAAAATGGCTGAGGACAAAATCTGGAGCGGCCGCTTTGAAAAAGCCACAGACGCCCTGATGGAAAAATTCAGCTTTTCTCTGCATTTTGATCAAAAGCTTTTTGATGCGGATATTGCCGTCAACAAGGCCTGGGCGGCTGCCCTGGTTGAGGTTGGCGTCTACTCGGATTCGGAAAAAGATGAGGTCTGTGACGCTCTTGACGCCATCCAAAATGATTTTCATGCCGGATTGCTGCCTTTTCCTCCGGGTGCGGAAGATATCCATTCCGCCAATGAGCGCTGGCTGACCGAACGAACCGGCGATCTTGGCGCGAGAATCCATACCGGCCGCAGCCGCAATGATCAGGTGGTCACAGATTTACGGATTTATCTGCGGGTGCAGAACCGAGCATTGCAAAATTCGCTCAAAGCCACACAAAGGGCGCTGGTTGATATGGCGCAGAACCATGTCGATACGGTTTTTCCCGGACAAACGCATTTGCGTCAGGCGCAGCCGGTATCGTTCGCTCATTACCTGCTCGCCATTTTTTTTCAGCTTGAACGGGATCGGGAACGCCTGACACAATCGTTAAAACGCTGCAATAAAATGCCGCTTGGCGCCGGTGCTATTGCCGGCGCGGCGTTCGAGATCGATCGCCACAAACTGGCGGCTACGCTTGGATTTGATGCTCCAACCGAAAACAGCTACGACGCCACGGCAGATCGCGATGTTGTTTTGGAGCTGCTTTACATTTGCGCGCAAATTATGGTGCATCTCAGCCGTATTGCCGAAGATTTTATCATCTGGTCATCGGAAGGCTATCGCTTTATCGAAGTGGATGAAAAATTTGCCACCGGCAGCAGCATGATGCCGCAAAAACGTAATCCCGATTCGCTCGAACTCATTCGCGGTAAAACAGCGCGCGTCATCGGTAATCAGGTTACGGGATTGACGTTGCTGAAAGGCGCGCCGACGGCATATGTCCGCGATTTGCAGGAGGACAAAGAACCGATATTTGATTCGCTCGAACAGACTATCGATTCGGTTCAGCTTTTTGGCAGCGTTATTCGAACATTGATTGTTTATCCCGACAACATGCTGAACGCCCTCGATCCGTCGCTCTACGCCACGGATGTTGCCGATTATCTCGTTCGCAAAGGTTTGCCGTTCCGAAAGGCGCACAGTGTGGTCGGAACGCTGGTTGGTTTGGCGGAAAAACAACATGTGTCGCTGCGCGAGTTATCGATTTATATTTATAAAAATGAATCCGAGCTGTTTGAGAACGATGTGTTTGATCTGTTCGATCCAAACTCGGCGTTGAGCAAACGCGAGATCAGCGGCGGTACCGGAAAAAAATCAGTGCAAACGCAAATAAAACGCGCTATTGAATTGTTAGATGATTAAACCCAAAGCAACGTTAACAATCATCAAACTTGGAGGAGTAGTATGAGCCTTAAAGAGATCATTCTCCAACTCGTTCAAATCGCCATCTTTTTTGCCTTTCCTGCCATCTGGAACTGGATCATTCGCTTGCTTCCCTGGTGGCCGCTTGATCCGCAAAATACACTCAATTTACTTGTGTATTTGGCAATCACACTCGTTTCGTGGATTCTGGGTTACTTTGGCATCCGAAGCTTTATCACGAAACTTAAAACCCGTGGTCTTGCCGCAGATGTAACAGCTTGATCGTATAGTTAGTCACTTTGTTAAACCAAGACGCCCCGTTCCGGCGGGGCGTTTTTTGTATAGGAACTGATGGATTTAAAATGACGGTAAAAGAGATACTCGATTCCACCCCTATTACGTTCAGTTTTGAATTTTTCCCGCCAAAAACCGAACAGGGCTGGGAAACGCTTTTTCACAACATTGCCGATTTGATGCCGCTCAAACCATCCTGGGTGAGTGTTACCTATGGCGCCGGTGGTTCAACGCGCGACCGTACGCACGACTTGATCATGCGCATTAAAAAGGAAACCGATTTGACAGCCATTGCGCACCTCACCTGCGCCGGTTCATCGGTTGATGAGATCGGCCAGATTGTCGGGCGCTATGTTGATAATGATATTTATAATATTCTTGCTCTTGGCGGTGATCTGCCAAAAGATGATCCGAATTGGCAGCGCCCCGAACATGGTTTTCAGTACGCCGCGGATTTGGTCAGTTTTATCAAAAAACGCCACCCGCACATGTGCGTCGGCGTGGCTGGTTTTCCGGAAGGACATCCAGGGACGCCCAATCGTTTGAAAGAGATCGAGTATCTCAAAGCTAAAGTCGATGCCGGCGCGGATTATATTATTTCACAGCTCTTTTTTGATAACCGTGATTTTTATGATTTTTGCGAGCGTTGCGAGTTGGCCGGCATCAACGTGCCAATCATCGCCGGCATTATGCCGGTGCTGACACAGAGCGGCATGCTGCGGATGGCCGAACTGGCCGCCGGAGCGCGCTTGCCCGCCCGTCTCCTCAAACTCATTTCGCGTGCCGATTCAGACGAGTACGTCGCCAAAGCCGGCGTGCACTGGGCCAGCGAGCAAGTGCGTGATTTGCTTGATAACGATGTGCGCGGCATTCATTTTTATACGTTGAATAAATCCCGCGCCACCATCCAGATTTATGAATCGCTGGGCGTGCGCAGCTCGGAGCAGTTTTTGTTGTAGGGAGTTGTAGTGGCGTCACGTTTGTAAATCTGAGCTCCGAGATCGAAAATCTCCAATGTGAAATTCTTTGATTGGAGATTGGAAATTTTAGAATTTAGATCTCGGATTTTACTGTATCAACAATATCTTTTGCGACGTTGAAAAATCCATCCCCCGATAATAGACCACATAAATGCCACTAGCCGCTCCAATACCGGAATCATCTTTGCCGTCCCAGACAACCGAATGTTGGCCGGGCATATGATCCGCTTTAACCAGCGTTCGGACTTTTTTCCCGAGAATATCATAAATGCTGATCTCGATAAAATCGTGCGCATCCACATTATACTGTAGCGTTGTTTGCGGATTGAATGGATTGGGAAAATTCGGATACACCCGAAATGATTCTGGTTTGATATCAATTTGATTTTTCGATTTTGTATCAATCTCGCCGGAAACAAAATAGCCGCGCCCACCGGTACCGACAACAATTTGATCGCCGTTATGCGGATTGAACTCGATGCAGTCGCCGCGCAAGACGGTGAGACCTTTATTTTGTTGGCTCCACGTTGAGCCGCCGTCTTCGGACAGATAGACACCCGTCGCATAACTCGCGTCGTGATACGGATGATCATTTGTAATGAAGGCGATGATATTCGGATTTGTAGGATGAATGGTCACGTCGTCAATATGTTTATCATTATGAATTTTTTGCCAACTGCCGTTGTATCGCCACAGCCCGCCGGT
>CAYSNA010000495.1:0-3962 GCA_964432185.1 uncultured Cytophagia bacterium | reverse complement strand
GCGCATTTTGCCCTCGGAGCAGTAATCGCCCAGCGGCCCGTTCATGCTGCCTTCTATGTGATGAATGACACCGGATTCGAGATGTTTTAAAAGCGGCGCATGGCAGGGGAACGCCGCGCTGGGAAACCAGCGGATATCTTTTACGCCAAGTTCGGCCACCGCATCAAACAACGGATTGGTGACGAGATCGCCGTCGCGAAAATGATGATGCGTGGAGATGGTCATGCCGTCGCGCAGACCGCAGCGTCTTAAGGCAGTTTTCAAATCCGGCACAACTTTGTTGCCGTCCGCGGGAAAATCGGCGCAGGAGACAAGTGGGCGGCCGGCAACTCGTCCTGTTGGTTTGTATACACCGATGCCTTGAAAGGGAATGGCGATTTCGCCGTTGATTTCTATGGGGACGAGACGTCCAACAGCATTTTGGGCCATTTTCATAAATCACCTACCCTGTCTTCACTTTGCCACCCGGAATCAAGCACCCCTATTTTTATGGCATTGCGAATTGTCGTTTGCGCGCGTTTAACGACCGGCGCATCAATCATTTTGCCGCCGAGGGAGACAGCGCCCAGACCTTTTTGTTTCGCCTCCTCGAACGCCAAAACAATTTGTTTGGCCCTTTTTATCTCGACCAGAGTCGGCGCGAACTCGTCGTGTACAATAGGAATCTGCCGCGGATGGATGCAGCCCATGCCGTCGAATCCGAGAGCACGAGCTTCATAGGCAAAACGGCGGAGACCCGTGATGTCGTCCACATCGGAAAACACCGAACTGATCGCCTGCAAGCCATGTGCTTTGGCGGCGTTGATAATTAAACTTTGCGCCCAGAAACTCTCGCGATTATCCGGCGTTCGCGCCACGCCAATATCGGCCGTATAATCTTCGAGGCCGATGGTGAGCGCGGCGACATGCGGCGAGGCGTCGGCAATATCAAACGCCGCAAAACAGCCGCGCGCGCTTTCAATGATCGGCAGCAGCCAGATCGGATAACCGGGGTCGAGTTTGGCAATTTTTTCATCAACCTGACGGACCTGCTCGGCGCTTTCACATTTTGGGATGAGAATTAACTGAACGCCAAACGGCACGATCCATTCGAGATCATCCAGTCCCATGGGCAATTGGTTGATACGCACCATTCTCTCGGCCGTCATAAAATCGACCTCACACAGCGCGTTGCGTACCAGAACTCGCGCGGCGTCCTTTTCATCCGGCGATACGCTGTCTTCGAGATCGAGAATGATGCCGTCCGGCTCATGCAGTCCGGCGTTGAGAAAAAGATGCGGCGTGTTGCCCGGAAGATAGAGTCGGGAGCGGCGCAGACGGTCTTTAGCGTTCAAGTCATCGCGAGCGAAGCCGTCGTGGCGGATTCGCGTGGCGATCTCATCCGGAGGGGTTTGCCCTTTTGTTGGAGATTGCTTCGGTCGCTCCTCTCCCTCGCAATGACTTTTTTGTTTTGAATCAATAAAACCCGACCGCCGCAGCGCCGTTTCCAGGCGCGCGGACATAACAAACGGCAGCGCGCCGAAATCTTTTATGTCGATGTGGGCATTTGAGACATCGAACAACTCACACTCGTGCCGCACTTGCGCTTCAATCTGTTTTCCATAAAGCGCTTTGACTTTGCTATCAAGATGAATCGTCAATCCGGAAGCGGGCTCGACATTGATCCAGCAATCGGAGCGGACGTCATCGCCTCGTCGTCCTGCGCAGGCCATTATTTTTCTCGCTGTTTTAATTTTTCTCGAACATACGGCAACAAGCCGCCGGACTCACGAATGGCGCGTATTTCATCGGGCAGCGGAGGAAACTCGTAGGTGTGATCATCAATATGAACGCGCCCGGCAGACAGATCGAGATGAACTTTAGAATCAGGCAAAAAAGCGTCCACTGCTGCCGGACAGTCGATGAGAACCAATCCCTGGTTGATGGCCGCGCGGTAAAAAATGCGCGAAAAACTTTTGGCGATGATCGCCTGAATGCCGACGGCCTTGAGTCCGAGCGCCGGCTGCTCGCGCGAACTGCCGCAGCCGAAATTTTTGCCGGCAAAAATGATATCGTCTTTTTTGACCAGATGTGCAAATGACGAGTCCAAATCTTCTAAAAGATGCGGTTTGATTTCTTCAGCCGTGGCGCACGTGTACGTATAACGGCCCGGGAAAAGCATGTCCGTGTTAATATCGTCGCCATAGTTCCAGACGTTCATGTGCTCCTCCTTTCATCGCGCGGATCACGAATCTCGCCGACCAGCGCCGAGGCGGCGACGGTCACCGGACTGGCGAGAAAAATCTCGGCATCGGCGTTGCCCATGCGGCCTTTAAAGTTTCGATTGGACGTTGACAGGCACACTTCGCCCGACGCCAGAGCGCCCTGATGCGCACCTAAACAGGGTCCGCACCCCGGCGGTAACAAAACACCGCCGGCATCAATTAATGTTTGAATCACGCCGGATTGCATCGCTTGCTGCAGAATGGTTCGCGAGGCGGGCAACAAAAGTAATCGACAGGAACTCGCCACTTTTTTATCTTTCAAGATGGCGGCGGCTTGTTCAAAATCGACCAGACGGCCGTTGGTGCAGGTGCCGATCAAACACTGATTTATTTTCCGCCCGACCATTTCAGTCACGGGAACAACATTGTCGACGTTATGCGGCCTGGCGACGACCGGCACGATATCATACAAATTATAGTTGAATATTTGATCGTAGTGACAATCAGGATCAGCCCAAACGGCATCTTTTGCATCACCACACAGATATTTTTGTGCGATATCATCGAGCGGGAAAACCGAATTTTTTGCGCCCATCTCAACGCCCATGTTGGTGATGGTCATACGGTCATCCATGGATAGATTGTGAATATCGCCATGATATTCCACTGAACAATAATTGGCGCCGTCCGCGCCGAGATTACCGATGATGGTGAGGATGAGATCTTTGGCGGTGACATTCGGCGCCAGTTTTCCCTTCACGTCAATCTTAATACTCTGCGGCACTTTGAGCCAGGTTTCGCCGGTCAGGATGATCGCCGCCGCTTCGGTGCGATCAATGCCGGCGGCAAAGGCATTGCCGGCGCCGTACATGCAGGTATGCGAATCGCTGCCGAGAATCAGACTCCCAGCTTTCACATGCCCTTTTTCCATCATAATCTGATGACAGATGCCCTCGCCGACATCATAAAAATGAGGGATATTGAGTTTCTTGACATACTCGCGAATATTCGCATGATTGGTCGCTGCCTTGGCATCCGACGCCGGCACGACGTGATCGAGCACGATGACATGGCGGGTTGGATCAAACATACCGTATTGATCCAACTCATTTTTGATTTTGCCAATGATCGCCGCGGTGTTGTCATGCGACAGCAGAATATCCGGGGTGACAAAAACAATTTGTCCCGGTTTGACCGAATCCAGCCCCGCGTACCAGGCGAGGATTTTTTCCGCAAACGTAGCGCCCATTTATAATAATCCTCCACGCTGATAAATTTGCAATTGCACATCGGAAAACGGCTTGGCGACGTGCACATCTCCATTCCCCAAGGTGATGCGACCGGACAACAGATCAACGGTAATTCGTTCTCCGTTTTGCATGGCTGCGTTGGATAGATCGGCAGTCAAAATCGGCAGGGCATTATTGATGGCATTGCGCTCATAAATCGCGCCAAACGATTGCGCAATGATGAGCTGAATGCCAAGACTTTTGAAACAATCCACCGCCTGCTGCCGCGAGCTGCCGCAACCAAAATTTTGCCCAACGATGATAATGTCACCGGACTCGGCGATGTGAGCAAAATCCTGCCAGTCGTCGAGATTTTCAAACGTGTACTGTCCCATCTCGTCGATGTCGGTGATAGAAAGATAGCGATTATGATAAATCATGTCGGTGTCGATGTTGTCGATGGTAATGACACAGCCGCAGCCTTCAAGTGTTGTCGGTGCAGAAATTTTTGGGGGCTTGGAAACCTCCG
>CAYSNA010000494.1:0-3971 GCA_964432185.1 uncultured Cytophagia bacterium | reverse complement strand
TGGCCTCCATGAACGACCTGCCATGTGTTCTGGTCCCGGGCGGTGTAACATTACCGTCAAAAAATGCTGAGGATTTGGGTCTCATTCAATCCATTGGCGCGCGGTTCGCCCGGGGTGAAGTGACGCTGGAGTATGCGCAGGAACAGGCCTGCGGCTCGTGCGCCTCTCCCGGCGGTGGTTGTCATTTTCTCGGCACCGCGGCAACATCGCAAGTGGTCGGCGAAGCGCTGGGATTGAGTCTGCCGCATTCGGCCCTGGCGCCATCCGGTGAGCCCGTGTGGCTGGATATGGCGCACCGTTCCGCCCGCGCCTTGATGAACCTTGAGCGTTCCGGCATCACCATAAAAAATATCCTGACGCCGGAATCCTTGCGCAATGCCATGGTCCTGCACGCCGCATTTGGCGGCTCCACCAATCTTCTCCTGCACATTCCGGCCATTGCGCATGCTGCCGGACTGGAGCGTCCAACCGTGGCGGACTGGATGGACATCAATAACAAAGTGCCGCGCCTGGTGTCTGTTCTGCCGAATGGACCGATCAATTATCCAACAGCGTTTGTTTTTCTTGCCGGTGGTGTGGCGGAAGTGATGCTTCATCTGCGTGAGATGAACGTGCTGAATATTGGTGTTTTGACGGTCTCAGGTCAAACATTGGATGAAAACCTGAAGTGGTGGGAGAAATCCGAACGGCGGAAAAGATTCCGTCATCTGCTGTTTGAACAGGAAGGCATAAATCCGGACGAGGTCATTTTTTCTCCGCAGCGTGCGCACGAAAAAGGATTAACCAGCACGGTCACCTTTCCTTCCGGCAATCTGGCGCCGGACGGCTGTTTGATCAAAAGCACGGCGATCGATCGTTCTATGCTTGATGAGCACGGCGTTTATAAGATAGTCGGCCCGGCAAAAGTGTTTACCAGCGAGCCTTCAGCGATAAAGGCGATAAAAGACGGTTCCGTGCAGCCGGGTGATGTGTTGGTGCTCTGTTGCATTGGCCCGTTGGGAAGCGGCATGGAGGAAACGTTTCAGGTGACCGCGGCGCTGAAATATTTGTCCTGGGGCAAACAGGTGGCGCTGATCACTGACGGTCGTTTTAGCGGCGTCAGCACCGGCGCCTGTATTGGCCATATTGGCCCGGAAGCCCTGGCCGGCGGCCCAATCGGCAAAATCCTGGATGGCGATTGGATTAGCATCGACATTGATACACGACAACTCGTCGGTTCGCTGAATCTTGTCGGTGAATCAGGTGATGACAAAGCTGATCTTTCCATACGCCGTGGATCCGAACTGTTGAATCGTCGCAAACTGCGACACGATCTTGCTCCCCAGGCCAATCTGCCCAACGATACAAAACTCTGGGCCGCGCTGCAACATGCCGGTGGCGGCACGTGGGGCGGCTGCGTGTATGATGTGGATGCCATAATCCAAAAGTTGATCTGATTCGGAAAGGAACGCGATGATCCCAATCCTTTTGCTTTTTCTGAGCATCATTTTTATCGTCCTGTCAACAACCAAACTTCGGTTGCATCCGTTTTTGGCGTTGCTTTTTGCCTCTATCGCTTTCGGATTGTTGAGTCGCATGCCGCTGGAACTCATCATCGAGTCCATTAACACGGGATTTGGCGGTACGTTGGGGCACATCGGTATTGTCATTATTGCCGGGACGATCATCGGCACTTTTTTGGAAAAATCCGGCGGCGCTTTTGCGTTAGCGGAGAGCATTCTCAAAAAGATCGGCAAAAAACGGATTATTCCGGCCATGGGCATCATCGGCTATATCGTCTCCATTCCGGTTTTTGCCGATTCGGGATTTGTCATTTTATCGCCGCTGAACAAAGCGCTGACCAAACGCGCCGGACTTTCGCTGGCGGGAACGGCCATTGTCCTGTCGCTCTGCCTGATGATTTCCCACACGCTGATTCCGCCCACGCCCGGGCCAATTGCTGCCGCCGGCTTGCTCGAAGCCGATCTCGGCCTGGTGATTTTGTTCGGCATGCCCATCAGCATTATTGTTATGCTGCTCGCCTGGCTGTTTGCCTCAAAAGTCGCCGCCCGCGTCTGGATTGACCCAAATCCCGAGTTGACCGAAGCAGATATCGAATCGACCATGACGCACGCCCCCGGCGCTTTTAAATCCATTTTGCCCATTGCCACGCCGATTCTCCTGATCATTTTAAAATCCATTGCCGACTTTCCGACACATCCCCTGGGGCACGGGCTGGTTTTCAAACTGAGCAGTTTTCTCGGCACGCCGGTGATCGCCCTGTTGATTGGCGTGCTGTTGGCTTTTACTCTGCCGAAAAAATTGCAGAAAAATATGCTCGCCGATTCCGGCTGGGTCGGAACCGGCCTGCTGAATGCGGCGATCATCATCATGATCACCGGGGCCGGCGGCGTCTTTGGCAAGGTGCTGCAAAATTCCGGCATTGCCCGAATCATCGGCGACTTGTTGTCCGAGACGAACCTGGGATTGTGGCTGCCGTTTATTCTGGCCGCGGCGATCAAAACCGCGCAGGGATCGTCCACGGTCGCCATCATCACCACCGCCTCCATTGTGGCGCCGCTTTTGGTCACCTTGGGACTGGACTCGGCGGCCATGCGTGCGCTCACCGTTCTCACCATTGGCAGCGGCGCCATGGTCGTTTCACACGCCAACGACAGCTTTTTTTGGGTGGTCACGCAAATGTCCAATATGGAAGTCAACACCGGCTACAAACTGCACAGCCTGGGAACGTTGATTCTTGGTCTTTTCTCCGCGATTTTGGTGTGGATGACCAGTTTGTTTTTTTAAGGAGATTGGAACATGAAGCAAACGATGGCCCTGTTTGGGCTGTTTATAAATTTTAGTGTTGAAACATGGCTGCGGTTCAAAAACCAGCGAAAATCCAACGGCATTCGGTTCGTCCTCACGGGACTCATTCTTTTCTCAATCGTATCCTGTTCCAGAACACACGATTTTGTCGAGAAATACAAAACCGAGGCGCTCAACTGGGAACCGGCCATCGCGCAGTTTGATTCTTTAAATAGAGTGGAAACCTATCCGGACAACAGCATCCTGTTTGTCGGCAGCTCCAGCATCCGCATGTGGGAAACCATGCAGGAGGATATGGCGCCGTATCACGTCATTCAACGCGGATTCGGCGGCGCAAAGTATTCCGATGTCGCCTGGTTTGCCGAACGGCTCATCTATCCGCATCACTTTAAAGCGTTGATGCTTTTTGCCGGCAACGACATTTGGGGCGTGCCCATCGACAAATCGCCGGAGGAGATCGCTCGGTTGGCCGTGTATGTTGTTGACGTTGTGCGCAAGAAATATCCTGACGTGCCGATCTTTTTCATCGAGGTGACGCACAGCCCCAAACGTTTGTTTCTGATGCGTCAGGTCCATGCTGAAAATATGTGGCTGAAACGGATTGCACAGGAACGCCAGAATGTCCATTTTATCGAATCATTTTCATCAATGAAAAATAGCGCCGGTGAGCCGGACAGCTCTCTTTTTCAAGAAGATTTGTTGCATTTAAATAAAGAGGGTTATGCGGTGTGGGCGGAGATCATCAAGCAGAATGTGCAGGCTGTTTTGCACGAAACAAATACCAAACAAAATTAGAGGGACCTCTCATGCGAAAAATGTTGCCACTTTTTCTGTTGATTACGGCTTTTGTTATTCTATCCTGTTCATCATCGCAGCCCATACGGCTGCACCCTGATAATCCACATTATTTTGAGTGGCAGGGCAAACCGACGGTGCTGATCACATCGGCTGAGCATTATGGCGCGATACTCAATCTCGAATTTGATTTTGAGCCCTATTTTCAAACGCTGCATAAAGATGGTCTTAATCTCACGCGCGCTTTTAGCGGCATTTATTGCGAGCATCCGGAGGCGTTCAATATCAGCAAAAATACGCTGGCGCCGGCAGCAAACAAATTCATTTGTCCCTGGGCCCGCAGCAATGAGCCCGACTATGCCAATGGC
>CAYSNA010000493.1:0-3974 GCA_964432185.1 uncultured Cytophagia bacterium | reverse complement strand
GGGCTGTGGATTTCTGGAACATGTCTACCACGAGTGTTTGAAAATTGAATTTGATTATCAAAACATATCGTATCAAAAAGAGCACGAGATCAAACTATTCTATAGAAACAGAGAACTGGAAAAAAATTATCGTGCTGATTTTTTGTATTTTGACAAGATAATTATAGAAGTTAAAGCGGTATCCAATTTGACCAATGAGCATAGAGCACAGGTCATAAATTATTTAAATGCATCGAGCTTTGAATTGGCTTTATTGGTAAATTTTGGGCACTTTCCTAAACTGGAATACGAGCGATTGGTTTTGTCCAAACGCAAACAAAATAGTGAGTAACAACACAGACAAATGCCCACGGAAGTCGCGAAAAAACACGGAAAGCTTTTCTGCGTTTTTCGCGACTTCCGCGGGCATGTCTATTTGATTCATTGACAAATTTCCCACTATCCGCAAACAGCAGAGGCGTGCAGATGAGATTCAAATTTATAGTTATCCCCATTTTACTTTTTGTAATATTGACTTTGCCTGGTTGTCGTGAGAAACAAAATCCACAAAAACCAAACATCCTGTTCATCCTTGCCGATGATTTTGGTTACCACGACACCAGTGTGATGGGCAGTCGATATTACGAAACGCCGAACATCGACCGCATTGCCAACGAGGGCACCATTTTTACCAATGGCTATGCTACGTGCCAGGTATGCAGTCCGTCGCGCGCCAGCATTATGTCCGGGCGGTTTCCGGCTCGGCACGGCATCACCGACTGGATCGGCGCGCCAACTGGCGAAGCGTGGCGCGCGGTCGGACGGCACAATCAACTGTTGCCGCCGGAATATGTACACAATCTGCCGCACGACTACACGACATTGCCGGAAGCGCTAAAAGAAGCGGGATACAAAACCTTTTTTGCCGGAAAATGGCATCTTGGCGGCGAGGGCTCCTGGCCGACCGATCACGGTTTCGACATCAATAAAGGCGGCTGGGATGTCGGCAGCCCGCGCGGCGGCTTTTATGCGCCGTGGACAAATCCAAATCTTGACAGCGGACCTGATGGCGAGAGCCTGACCATGCGTCTGGCGCGGGAGACGGTAGAGTTTCTCAATAGCGCCAAAGATACGACCTTTTTTGCCTACCTCGCCTTTTATGCCGTGCATGCGCCGCTCGAAACGAGACAGGAAAAATGGGCCAAATACCGTCAAAAAGCCGAAGACATGGGCATTGCCGAAACCGGTTTCGAGATGGGGCATTTTTTTCCGATCCGTCAGGTGCAGGATCATCCGGTCTACGCCGGTTTGGTGGAGACCATGGACGATGCGGTTGGCGTCGTTTTGAACGCGCTTGATGAATTGGGTTTGGCTGACAACACCATCGTCATTTTCACCTCGGATAACGGCGGTGTCGCAGCCGGGGATGCCTTCGCCACATCGAATCTGCCGCTGCGGGCCGGCAAGGGTTATCAGTTTGAAGGCGGCATTCGCGAGCCTTATTTTATCAAAGTGCCCGGCATTCGTGGTGGACAGAAAAATGACACCCCCGTCACGGGCACGGATTTTTATCCAACATTGCTCGATTTGGTCGGCGCCGATTTACAGCCTGAGGAGCACCTTGACGGTGTAAGCCTGGTTCCCCTTCTTAAAGGAAAAACAATTGCCGAACGTCCGTTGATCTGGCACTATCCGCATTATGGCAATCAAGGCGGCGAGCCGTCATCGATTATACGATTAGGCGATTGGAAACTGATCCATTATTACGAAGATGGTCGAGAAGAGTTATATAATCTGAAAGAGGATGTTGAAGAAACAACAAATGTAGCAGCCGCGCACCCGGATCTGGTACGATCGCTGGGGCAAAAGCTTTTTAATTATCTCCATGAGGTCGGCGCCCGCTTCCCGGAAAGCGATCCCGAATGGACCGCCGAACTGGAGGAGCAGCATTTGGACTATGTCCGCACGGTTCGCCGGCCGCAGCTTGAAGAACAGCGTTTAAATTTTTTATCACCTGATTTTGATCCGGGCAATGACTGGTGGGGTAGTATGGTGACAAAAGACTGATTTGCACTTTCAACGTGCGACGCACCTTGAAGGTGCGTCGCACATTTGACTCAAGTAAACTATTAAAACATAACGCAAAAGGCGAAAATGCGTCTTCAAAAAATTAATCTGGCGTTAACATAAAAATTCTCCATCTTGGTGTACTTGAGTTCTTTTCACGGGCGACAGATTCTATCGCCTAGTCGTACGGCAATTCATCAAAACCAAATTCTTTGAATCGCGCGTGTTCTCGTGTAAAGCGCGTTGCAGACGCTGTTTCGAGATGGTATCGATGCTCTCCGGCAAGATGGATGAACGGGACATGTTTGCCGCGCCACCAGATTTTATCCGACGGCTTTTTCTGTACCGGCTCGCTGTTCACGAACGATCCCTGGTTAGATGCCTGATTTGAAATTTTAAAATCGGTAAAATAAATGCCGAACGGTTGATCGGTTCCTTCATTCAACGTCCACACGGCGAGCGTGATCACCAAACGGTCACAGTGCAACTGGGCAAAAGTTCTCTCGGATTCACAATTCCCAAAATCTTTTTGCACATTGATGCACACATCCACCCATTCAAAAAGCTCAGGCAGATCGAAAAAGTGCACATCGTGATTTTTCTCCGTCGGTGTTTCGATGGGATTGTCAAACGCCATCCCTGTGCTGTAAACGAGATTGAACTGACGGAAGGATTTTTCATAGCCCTCAATCCACACATAGCCGCCGCAGAAACCGTTCAGATCACAGTTCTCTTTGTCCAGTTTGTATTTAAAATGAAGCACAGGCGCGGCGTTGTTTTTTAATTGCACAAGAGTTGACACCCTGTTGATGGTCTGTGGTAGCCGATCCTGTCCGGGCGCTTGGTAGCCGCGAATGCGATTGTAGAGATAAAGCGCTTTTTTCTCAGCCACCTGCCGCACCTCGCAGAGGTTTGACGGATTCTCATCCTCAGCAAAAACGTACTCGCGAATCCAGCCGTCCAGGCCATGCTGGAAACTGCCGTTTTTGATCTGCGTCTCCGCCTCAACCTCCCACTTGTGCTTGAACCACAATAAATGAACGTGCTCGTCAAATTCAGCACAGCGAAGCGGATAAATCACCTCCTCCTCCATCACCGTTTTGAATTTGACCTGTACCTCCTTGCCTTTAATGTCGATAATGGCAATGCCCTGCGTAGGACCGCCAAAAAAATCCTCTTCACCAAATCCGCGCGGACGGTAACCGGCCGCCGGCAAGGTGATAAAATTTGTGCCGCGAATCGAACAGGCGGTCTTTAGGGAGGACTTGACCGGAATATGAATATGCCCGCTGAGCACGTATTTCACATTCCCGTGTTTCGTCACAATATCGACAAACTTTTTGCGAATGGCCGTGTCTTCAAGATAACTTTGAAACGGACTGATACCGATGGGATGCACCGGCACATGCTGGAAAACAAATGTCGGGCGGTCTTTGTATTTTTCAAGGTCGCGCTCAAGCCATTCAAAATAATGCGGATGATTATCCCAAAAGGTTGAACGCAGCGGATCGGGCCAGACGACAAAATGCCATTCGCCAGCATTGAACGAATAGAGAATTTTATCCAGGCCGTTGACCTGCTTTTGCGCCTCAAAGAAAGTGTGCAGCGCACTCATATCATAGCCCGGCTCAAACGTGGCAGAATATTTTGACTCATGATTGCCAAGCTCGTACAGCACCGGCGATTTTAATCCCTGCCAGTAGCGGTTCATCACGGCAAAATTTTCCGGCTGGCCTTGCGAGTCGACAATATCGCCGAGAATGAGCGTAAACAACGGCCGTTCTGGCTGACTGTTCGCCAGGATGATACTGTCTTCAAGAAACGCGTTATGGATGCGCATGCGCGTGCGATGGCTTTGCGGGTGCAGCGGATCACCACCCTGCGGATCGGCAAAAATGTGAAAACTAAAGTCCGTCGGATTCTCATGC
>CAYSNA010000492.1:2596-4013 GCA_964432185.1 uncultured Cytophagia bacterium | reverse complement strand
ATCCGTTTAATCCATCAACAACGATTGAATTTGATCTGCCTGTACGTTCAGATGTCAATCTGGCGATCTATGACATGAGCGGCCGCCAGGTGAATGAACTGTACGCTGGTGTCCTGGATGCCGGCCGTCACCACAGCGTGTGGAACGCTGCAGATTTGCCGAGCGGCGCCTATATTATCCGCCTTGCGACCAATGACAATGTCGCAACACGCAAGGCCATGCTGGTGAAATAATCCCGACATTCGGTTCAGGATCATAAAAATATCCGGGCTAATTTTACGGTCCGGATATTTTTGTTTCATTTCGATTTTGATTTTGTATATTACACCTCGTTCGAACACATCTCTGTCATTCACATATCCTGATTGCTTAAGGTCAATCGAATGCAAAAATCGTTGGACCAGAAAATAAATCGAATTCACGCCGACCACGCGTGCAAAGATTTTATGCTTGCTGATGCCAAAGACGCCGATATGGCGTTTGGCATTTCCGCGCCGGGGAAAAGCCCGGAGCACCACGCAGTTGAAGGCAAATACCGCACGCTGGCCGAGTACCGCCAGCAGATCCGCGACGTCATCCAGCAGGCCAAAGTGGATATTGTCCTCATGTCCGCCAGCACCAATGAACTCTTGACCATTGATGAGCGACTGTTTGACAACAGCCCCGTTACGCCGGCGGCGCGCGCCAACGACACCACGGACATTCACGTCGCCACCGGAGCGCGTTACGCCTCGTTTCCCTCGCGCCCGTTTCGTACGGCAACGATTGATCACATCCAGTGCGGCAAATATGAATGCTCGCCGAACGAACGTGTTCTCGGCGCCAATCTCGGTTTGTACTCGGTCACCTTTAACAATGATTTGGAACGCGACCTCGAGATTTTGCAGGTCTTCCGCGAGTTTCGCCTTGAAGCCGAGAAAAAGGGCTTTCGTTATTTTCTCGAAGTGTTTGATCCCAACAGACCCAACGCCGTTGATGCCGATAAACTCGGGCACTTTATCAACGATCACATCGTGCGCGATTTGGCCGGTGTCACCAAGGCCGGGCGACCACTGTTTCTCAAGGTGGTGTATCACGGCCCCAAGTTTATGGAGCAGCTCGCCACCTACGATCCCGATTTGATTCCCGGTATTCTCGGCGGTTCCTCCGGCACCACCTACGACGCTTTTAAAATGCTGGCCGACGCGAAAAAATACGGCGCGCGCATCGCGCTGTACGGCCGCAAAATCAACAACGCGGAACATCAGTTGGCGTTCATTTCGTTTTTGCGCCTCATCGCCGATGATGAAATCACGCCGGAAGACGCCGTGCGCGCCTATCACGGCGTGCTGCAACAATTGAACATCAAACCATATCGTTCCCTGGAGGACGATTTGCAAATCACCAATCCCGCCATGTCGTACGGTGGTTCCGGGAC
>CAYSNA010000492.1:0-2496 GCA_964432185.1 uncultured Cytophagia bacterium | reverse complement strand
GCCATGCACGACCATGCGGACGAATTTTCCCGACGCGCCCAGCAGGAAACCGGCATGGGGCGAGTCGAGGATAAAATCGCCAAACATCACAACGTCGCCGATGTGACCCCGGGTTTGGAGGATTTGGAGACCAAATCGTGGAGCGGCGACAAAGGTTTGGTTGTTGAGGACTGGGCGCCGTACGGTGTCATAGCCGCGGTGTGCCCGTCAACGCATCCGATTCCGGTGATGCTCAACAGCACCATCATCATGATCGCGCCGGGCAACAGCATTGTTTTTGCCGTGCATCCGGCGGCAAAAAAGGTCTCGGCCTATGCTATGCAGATTTTAAGTCGAGTTATTCAGGAAAACGGCGGCCCGGCCAATCTCATCACCATGATCAAAGAACCGACGATGGAGTCGGCGCAACGGCTGTTCAATCATCCGAAAATCCCGATGATCGTTGCCACCGGCGGGCCCGGCCCGGTCAAAGCCGCGTTTGACGCGAAGAAAAAAGTCATTGCTGCCAGCCCCGGCAATCCGCCGGTTTTGGTAGATGAAACAGCGAATTTAGCTGATGCAGCGAAATACATCATCGACAGCGCCGCGTTCGATAACAATATCGTCTGTATTGCGGAAAAAGAGGTTTTTGTCGTTGAATCGGTTTTTGATCACTTTATGAAGGCGATGAGCGATGCCGGCGCCATTCGTTTAAATGCAACGCAGATCCAAACACTCACGCAAAAAGCGATTTTAAAAGCCGACAACGGCGACTATTACGGCGCGCGCGAGTTCATCGGCAAAAACGCCAATGTGCTCGGCCGCGCCATTGGACTCGATTTGAGCGACGATGTTCGAATGCTCTACGGCCAAACGGATTTTAACCATCCGTTTGTGCACGCCGAACAGATGATGCCCTTCCTCCCCATCGTGCCGGTAAAAAATGCCGAGGAAGGGATCGAGCTGTCGTACCAGGCTGAACATCAATTTGGCCATACGGCGATCATTCATTCCAACTCGATGGAGACCATTACCAAATTCACCCAAAAAATGGATACGGATATTGTCGCGGTGAACGGCCCGAGTTTGGCCGGACTTGGACCGCACGCCGGCGAATCCTATTTTTCGCACACGCTCGCCAGTCCAACCGGCGAAGGCGTGTGTACGCCGAAGAATTTTGCCAGAGTGCGGCGGCTGGCGATTTATAAATCATTGCAGATTGTCTAAGTCATTGCGAAGGAGCGGAGCGACTGAAACAATCTCCCTAAAAACAGTATTTTTTTTATGAGGATCGCCACACAATCCAACATAAAGTGTGGGATTGCTCGCGATGACTTAAAATTTATTCAGGAGAATAAAAAAATGGCAGATGAAGCATTGGGTATGGTTGAAACGCGCGGCTTTACCAGCGCGGTGGAGGCGGCTGACGCGATGGTCAAAGCCGCAAATGTGACGCTGGTCGGCAAGGTGCAGGTTGGCAGCGGTTTGGTGACGGTCGTTGTACGCGGTGGCGTGGGTGCGGTTCGCGCGGCCATTGATGCCGGCGCCGCGGCTGCAGAAAAAGTTGGCGAAGTCGTGTCGGTGCACATCATCCCGCGGCCGCATGAGGATGTCGAAGCGTTGCTGCCGGAGAAAAAAACCTCCAAAGCAAAACCAAAAGCTTAAACGCAGTAGCACATGCACCATGACCGTTTTCCAAAAAACACAAGGCCTTATCGCGGCTGCTGTTACGCCCATGTTGCCGGACGGTTCAATTCATTATGATTTAATAAAACAGCAAGCGCTTTTGTTGCAGCGGAACAAGCTCATCGGTGCATTCATTTGCGGCACAACCGGCGAAGGACTCTCCCTGACGCTCGCCGAGCGGGAGAATATCGCCGAAACCTGGAGATCGGTCAAGCCGCCTGGATTTCGGTTAATTGTGCACGTTGGTCATGATTGTTTATCCGATGCCAAACGGTTGGCGCGGCATGCCGAACAGATAAACGCCGACGCCATTGCCGCGCTCGCTCCCGTTTTCTTCAAGCCGGATGGTTTAGACGCTCTCGCCGCCTGGTTTTCTGACCTGGCCGATGCGACGCGCCTGCCGATCTACTATTATCATTTCCCACACATGACCGGCATCACGGTGCTGATGCATGAGTTTCTGCAGGCCGTCAGACATGTTCCCAATTGCGCCGGCGTTAAATTTACGCATGATAATCTGTTCGATTTTGGCCGGTGCCTCGATATAAACAACGGCGCTTATGACATCCTCTTTGGTCGGGATGACATGTTGTTAAGCGGGCTGGCGCTCGGCGGGTCCGGCGCCATTGGCGGTTTGTATAATGTGGCCGCACCACTTTTTTGTGACCTCGTGAGCGCGTTCAACAGCAAAAATCTGCCAGAAGCGCAGAACCTGCAAAAAAAAGCGCGTGACCTGGCAGCGCTGTATTTGGAATTTGGCGCCTCGCCGGCGACCATCAAAGCCATGTTGAAAATCGCCGGATTCGATTGCGGCCCGGCGCGCCTGCCGCT
>CAYSNA010000491.1:0-4036 GCA_964432185.1 uncultured Cytophagia bacterium | reverse complement strand
GGGCACGCCATTCTTATTGTCGGCTGGAACGACGCGGAACAGAGCTGGATCGTCAAAAATAGCTGGGGCCCGAACTGGGGCGAGGACGGCTATTTTCGCATCAAATGGGGTGATTCGGGCATCGGACAAAACGTCCCGTTCATCTACGATGAATTGACGACCAACGCGCTGCACGTCTCTCCCGACGTTTTCCAAATTGAGCTTGCCGCCGGTGATTCGACAAGAGAAAATATTCGCATTAAAAATAACGGCGCCGGTACGTTGCAGTTTTCGCTCATCGATTACGAAGTGCCGATCATCTTCCACCCCGATGCATTCAATTCCTATGACGGCTCATCCTGGTGGTGCGGTGATTCGGCTGTTGGCGGCTATGCGAATCACTGGCTGCAATATCTGGATACGCCGATCATCGATCTCTCCTCAACGCAAATGCCGACACTGACGTTTCAGACGTTCTGGGCCATAGAACCGCCGGCCGGCACCGATCCGCCGTGGGACGGTTGGGACGGCGCCAACGTCTGGGTTTCCATCGATTCGGGAAAAACCTTCTCGGTCATCAGACCCGTCAAACCGGCTTATACCTGCAACAGCTTGTGGGCGTTTGGCGAAGCCGAGCAAGGCTGGGACATGGGCCCAGGCATCGCCGGATGGGCCGGCAACAGCAATGGCTGGAAATCCGCTATTTTTGATTTGACGCCGTACAAAAACCAACGTGTGTTCATCCGTTTCGCCTTTGCCTCGGATATGGGATTTAGTTCTTTGGATGATCCGGCGGTCACCGGCTTTTTTGTCGATGATATTCGTATCACGGACGGCGATTCGGTTCTCTTTTTTGATGATGCCGAAAACTTTGACCACATGAATCCACGCGGTTTTGGCGCCACAACCGCACGCTGGTTGAGTATTGACAATCCCGGGGCAAAATTGGCTCCCGGTGAATCGTTCCAAACAACGTTGACAATCTCAGCGAGACATCTTCGACTGGGTAAATATGAAGGACTGGTAACGGTGTCGTCAAATGATTCGTCGGAACAGGTGAATATTCCGATCTATCTGACCATCACCGCCGAAAAGAATGATTTGGAACTTGTTCCGGTTCAGCCTTCCGAGCATCAACCCATTTTATCGGCGGTCACGCCGGTTGTTGCGGTACTCAACAATGGCGGTGGTGTGGCACGACTGTTTGAGGTGTCCTGCGACATGATCCTCGCCGACAGCATTTTCACCCAGACGATGACGATTGACAGCCTTGCCGCCGGTGAATCGCAACAGGTGTGTTTCAACAGCGTTGTGCCGATGGATTCCTGCGATATTCGCCTCAATTATTCGATCAGCAAAAATCCGAATGATCCTGTTGCATTGAACGATACCAGCAGCGCGGTAATTTCGATTTCCAATTTAATTGACGATTTTGAATCGGATAAAAGCTATCGGCTGGCCGCGGGTGGTTGGGCGCCAACCGATAAAATCGAGGGGCAAAGTACGTTTTCTGCCCATCCCAATGGCGGCGACGACTATTTGCCCAACATGAACGCCGTGCTGGCGTACGCGCTGCCGATCCACCTGTCACAATTGAATCGCGACAGCGTGGAGGTTATGCTGTCGTATTTGGGCTGGGCTGCCACCGAAGCGGGGCTGGACAACTGTTATCTCGAAGTCAGCAGCGATTCAACGAACTGGACGGCCGCAGATACCTTGACCGGAGATTTTCCTTCCTTTGAAAAGTATCAGGTTTCGGTATTTCCGTTCATCCAACCTGATGCGAATAGATTTTGGTTCCGCTTTCGATTTGTCAGCAATGAGACAAACGAACTGTCCGGCGTTTACATTGATGATGTGTCCGTGTTTTTAAAAAAGCGGCCAACCGACATAACTCATGCATCTATAGCGACAAACGCACCATTGACCTGGCATCTGCAGCAGAACTACCCGAATCCGTTCAATCCCTCCACAACAATTCGCTACGTCGTGCAGACGCCGGCGCATGTCACCATCAGCGTCATAAATACCCTCGGTCGACGCGTTGCCCTGCTGGTGGATGAAAAACAGCCTGGCGGCGAATATGCCATCACCTGGCATCCGCGGGATCTCGCCTCCGGAGTATATATGTATAAATTTGAAACAAAAGCTGAAACCGGCAGTGACTTTTATGCGTTGAAGAAAATGTTGTTCATCAAATAATCGAATGCCATTGAATCGATTCTTTGAGAGACTGATCGATAAAAAGAAAAATTCGTGTCTCGTAGGCAGATTTTAAAAAATCGTAGGAAATAAGCGCCGGTTTTCGCGCAAGCAAGTTCACAGCGCATCCTCTTTGTTGACAATCTCTGAAAGGATCACGTCAATGCTAACCTCTCACGGGGAGCACAATTTGAATTTATTCGCTAAAATCCTGGTCATCCTGCTGGTGCTCGCGACGTGTTCCATGGCAGGCATGGAAAAACTCGATCCGCGGCTTGGCCGCGTGGCGCTGGCGACCAGTTCGGAAGTATCCGACCCGGCGGTTTTACGCAAGATCGGCGATCAGACGTTCGTACGCGCCATCATCACAACGGACGGAGATGTTCGATTCCTGCGCGCTCACGGCGTTCGCGTCATTTACGCTTTTGAAGACATGGCCATCGTTGATATTCCGCAGGATCGACTGCTTCACGTCTCTGATCTGCCCTCTGTTCTTTACATGGAAGCGCCCCGTTCGGCCAAAGCGTTATTGAATGAGAGCAGCGTCGCGATCGGAGCGGTGAAAGCGCGGGATCTGCGCGGCGCCACTGGAAAAGACGTCATCGTTGGTATCATCGATTCCGGTATTGACTGGCGGCATGATGATTTCCGCCATGCCGATGGTTCGACGCGAATCAAATACATTCTTGACTTGAGCGAATTCGGCTCCGTCTATACGGGCACGGTTTATACGCAAGATGATATTAACGCGGCGCTTAACGGCAGCGGTATCGTCAGGCAAACCGACATCAGCGGCCATGGCACGCACGTGGCGGGCATTGCGGCAAGTGATGGACAGGTTGGAGCCGGATTCGGCGATTATGCCGGCGTGGCGCCCGAGGCCGATATCGTCGTCGTTAAAGCCACGCGTGATGCCGAAGGGCGCGAATTTTTTACTGACGACCAGATTGTAGCGCTCGCCTTTATCGACAGCGTCGCCGCCCTTTTGAATAAACCGTGGGTGGCAAATCTGAGTCTCGGCGGCCACAGCGGCGCGCATGACGGCACATCGCCGGTTGAGCGCTACATTGACCGTTTGACCGGCCCCGGCATCCAGGGCAAGGCGGTCGTTACTGTGGCCGGCAATGACGGTGACATAGACGTGCACGCTAAAACGACGATCACGTCAAGCCGGGAAAATCCAGTTGTCACTTTTATTATTGATTCCTACACGCCAAATTCCGGCAGTCAAAATGATATGGTTGTTATTGATGGCTGGTATGACGGCGACAGAAAAATCGGTGTCACGGTTATCTCGCCATCGGGCCAACGCCATGGTCCGGTCCTTCCGGCCCAGGTATATCCGAATGACGGCACTCCCGGCGTAAAAACCAACGAGGGAACCGTCTACATCTGGAATGGATTTTACAATTCCGGCAACGACTATCAGCCCGGCGCCAATCCGTATAACGGCGATCGCGAGTTTTACATTCAAATTGATGATTATGACAACCGGTTGCCGGCGTCCGGCGAATGGAAAATCGAATTCTCCGGCACGGGCGGCGACATTGATTTGTGGATCAGCAACATGACCATGGATGCCCGCTTTGATCAGGGAAAAATGGAAAACGGAAAATTGACCATTCCCGGCACGGCGCGCCATTCCATCACCGTGGGCTCGTTCATCAGCAAAAAGACGTGGAAAGATTTGGACGGCAATCAACTGACCTTTGATTCCAAGGGCGAATTTGCTGTCGGCGATCTGTCCGATTTTTCCAGTCCTGGTCCGGTTCGCAAAGGTGATTATCAAAAACCCAATCTTGCCGCACCCGGACAGATCATATCATCCACCATGTCGGCACAAGCGCCGCAGACC
>CAYSNA010000490.1:0-4039 GCA_964432185.1 uncultured Cytophagia bacterium | reverse complement strand
TTAATCGAACTTGTATATAAGGAATTGTGAGGATTTTTTCAATGGGAAAGTAAAATGATAACTGATAATTCAAGTGATTCAATTTTCTCTGTCTAAAATCGCTTTATCGTCACTCCGGATTTTTACTACGAAATATAGCCATCTAAAATTAGCTGTCGAGATTCTGTTTTCTAGACGAGTAAAGTCAACTTTTTCTCTCGCTCCCATGACATTAAATTACAAATTATAATGAATAGATCGACTGCCTATTTGTGTTTTATCTCTCCTGATTCAAAATTGTAGACAAAAGTTAGAACGAGGTATTTTATGTATAAAAAAGTTGCTCTTTTAATGATGCTGACCGTGTTGAGTTTTTCGCCAGGCCTCTTTGCCAATTCCCTGGTCACTTTGGAACGGGGCCCGGTTTTAACGGGAACTCTCATCGACTCGATGCTGAGTTTGCCCGTTGAATATGCCAATGTTGTGTTGTACGACAAAAAAACGAACCAGCAGGTGAACGGCACAGTGTCGGACAGAGAGGGGCGTTTTGAGCTGGTCAAACTGGATCCGGGTGTTTATTCCCTGTCCATCACCTACATGGGTTTTCATGAAGAAATGGTTACCGACGTTGTTGTGACGGATGATCCGCTGCTACTTGATCTTGGCGAGATTTATATGCAACGCGCCATCATCATGCTCGACGCGGTTGAAACAACAGCCGAGAAAACAGCATTCGAGTATAAACTGGATAAAAAAGTTATTAACGTCGATCAGCATTACACCGGCGCCTCCGGCACCGCGGTTGATGTGCTGGAAAGTGTGCCGTCGGTTACGGTGGATATTGAGGGCAACGTGTCCCTGCGCGGCAGCGGCAATTTTCAGGTTCTCATCGACGGCCGCCCAAGTATCCTCGACGCCAGTGATGCGCTGCGACAAATCCCGGCCAGCAGTATTGAAAATATAGAAATCATCACCAATCCATCCGCCAAGTATGATCCGGATGGCACCTCCGGGATCATCAATATCATTCCGAAAAAGAATGCCCTGGACGGCGTCAACGGCATGGTGTCCTTGAATAGCGGCGTGAACAATAAATACGGCACTGATGTTATCCTGAATTACAAAACCTCAACCTATAATGCCTATATTGGCGGCGATTATAGCAACCGTTATTCTCCCGGCTCGTCAATTTCCGAGAATCAAACCACTTTTAATGATGCGGTTTCGTTCATCAATTCGGATGGCGACCGCGCGTTCAATTCTGATTCCTATAGCGTTCGCACGGGCATTGACTGGAATATTACGGACCAGAGCCTTGTGGGTGTTGGGCTCCGTTACGGCAGTCGTTCGTTCATGGTTGATGCGAGCACCGATTACACCGAGTGGCAGGATTTTTCTCTTGACGAAACGTTCCGTTACTCGAGTCTGAGCACCATGGAACGCGGCGGCGGATTTGGCAATGCCACACTCAACTTTAAACATGATTTTGCCAAAGCGGGACACCGGATTTTGGCGGAGGCCGATTATCGATTCCGCGATGGTGACGATGTGTCAACGGATGAGCTTTACAGCGCCGCCGGTATTTTAGAAGATGGACGCCGTTCCTCGGAAATTGGTCCCGGCACTGAATTGCGCGCCAAAATTGATTATATCCTGCCACTACGAGAGGATGAAAAAATTGAAGCCGGGGTGCAGAGCCGATTGTCGTCATCAACCGACAAAACCGATTTGTCCGTTTTCGATCCGGCGCTGGGCAGCTATGTGAACCTGGTTGAATTTCAAAACAAAACAACCTATGATCGGGATATTCACTCGCTCTACGGATTATATGCCAATGCCATGGGCAAGCTCGGCGTGCAGGGCGGCCTGCGCATGGAATATACCGGACGGACGGTCGAGTCCCAACAGAATGGCAATCAGGCGTCGATCAACCGCTGGGATTATTTTCCGACCGCGCATGTCTCCTACAATTTTTCCGACAAGCAGCAGATGATGGCCAGCTACACCCGACGCATCGAGCGGCCGCGCGGTTATTATTTTGAGCCGTTTTTGACCTGGGAGGATGCCTATAATGTTCGTCAGGGCGATCCGGCCATCAAACCGGAATACATTGATTCATATGAGACCGGCATTCAGCGTTTCCTCGGCAGTAATATGATATCGCTGGAAGGATTTTATCGCATCACCAATAATAAAATTGAACGCATCCAAAGCGTCTATGAGGAAAATGTCATGCTGCAATCCGTGGCCAATGTCGGCACAGACTATACCTTTGGCGCGGAAGCCATGTTGAATGCAGATTTGCGAACGTGGTGGAATGTCAATCTTATGGGCAATCTCAGCCGCTATAAAATTGAAGGTGTGTTGTACGAAAATGCCTTTTCGCGCTCAAGCAACAATTGGAGCACGCGCATCAACAATACCTTCAAGTTTTGGGGCGATGCCCGGTTTCAGGTCAACATCATGTACAACAGTCCGACGGTGTCCGCACAGGGCACACGCGAAGGTTTTTTCATGACCAATGTCGCGGTGAAAAAAGATTTTCTTGATAAACGATTGCAGATGATCTTCCAGGTGAGAGATGTGTTCTCGACCGGTTTGTACGAGTTTACCTCGCAGGGCCCGACTTTTTATCGGTATAACCGGTTTGTGCACGAATCGCCGCAGGTCACCATGACCATCAATTATTTGATCAATAATTTTAAAAATGAACAACGCGGCAACGGCGCCATGGATATGGGTGGCGGAGAAGAAATGGGATTCTAAACGACAACAAAAAAAGCCCTGGCAAAACGTCAGGGCTTTTTTTATCAAAATAAATCTGCCTCGATAAAAAGCTGTCGCACACTTAAAAAGTGTGCGACAGATAGACGTTTCTACTATTTCAACACCAGACACTTTTTTACCGCCGTTTGTCCGGCAAAACGCACGTGAACAAAATACGTCCCGGATGGTTTATCCGACGCATTCCAGGACACCGAGTGTACGCCGGTTTCCCGGATGTCCGAAGATAGTGTCTGTACATGTTGGCCGTTAATCGAATAGATATCAATCTCGACCAATCCTTCTTGTTCAATCTCAAAATTAATGCGCGTTTCGGCGTTAAACGGATTGGGATAAATGGAGGTGATCTTAAATGTTTGCGGCAGCATAAAAACGGACGCCACATCGGAATACTGCGTTTTGCCGTCCGTATCAATTTGGTTTAAACGATAATAGATCTGGCCGCCCGGTGGTGTTGTATCTTCAAATGAATAATCGTGCGAATCGGCTGTTGAACCGTGACCATCGACAAAACCAATGGTGCGCCAGTTTTGCTTATCGGTCGATCGCTCGATGTCAAATCCAAGATTATTGCTTTCCGATGCCGTCGACCATTCCAGCATAACGGCGCTGCCGGTTGGCCGTGCGCTAAAAGACGATAACTCGACCGGCACCACCCAATCGACAAAAACCAAAACCGAATCGCTCCAGTCGGACGTCGCGCCGACCTCGTCCCGCGTGCGCGCTGTGATCCAGTAATTACCAAACCAATCGTAGGCATACGGGACCGTTCCAAGCGTTCTCGAGTTGAACGGACCGAGCCATCCGGTCGTCGTACCATCGCCCCAATTGATCTGCACCTGCACTTTGTCATTATTCGGATCAAGAACATAAACCTGGAAATTGTGCGGCGTTTGCGGCGCGATCCCATATTCGGGCAAAGTTAAACGCGGCCGGTTTGGTGCAATGTTGCCGCTGCCGCTGGCTGAAGCCAATGCATAATTCAATCGATATTTAATCTGGTCAAAGGTTGATGGCAAATTAAGGTAGGATTCAAATTTACATGTGGTGAACGGCTCGAGCAGATAATCGCTCTCATTCTTGGTCCAGGTGTCAATCTGTGTTTTGCTGCTGTTGGAGAGGTAAATGATTTCGTTATCCGTGCCAATGGTAAAATTCAAATCACCATTATCGAACGACAAAGAACCGCCGGCGTCAATGATCGTGTTTTTCGGGATGACGTCAGCATATGGCGCATTTTTGTGGCCGAGATACCAGCCGCCCAAATTTACATTAT
>CAYSNA010000489.1:0-4042 GCA_964432185.1 uncultured Cytophagia bacterium | reverse complement strand
TGTGCACAATCTGGACATCATGAACTGGATCATGGGATCGCATCCGGAATCCGTGCTCGCTATAGGCGGACGCCAGGTGCGCACCGAGCCCGAGTTCGGCAATGTCTACGATCATTTTTCCGCCGAATATCTCTACCCCAACGGCGCGCGCGTCGAATACATGGGCACGCAAATCGACAAGTTTTTCTACCGCAATGACCAGCGCGCGCAGGGGACAAAAGGCTCGGCTTATCTCGATTTTTCCACCGCAAAAATTACCGGCGCCAATGCGTGGGAGTATAACGATCAACACGAGAGTCCGGCGGTGTTGGAGTATAAAGAGATGATCGACAGCATCCGCAAAGGCGATGCGATTAACGAAGGCCAACAAGTGGCAGAAAGCACCATGACGGCAATCATGGGCCGCATGGCCGCGTACACCGGGCGTACATTGACCTGGGATTGGGTGATGAATGCATCGAAACTGGATTTGAGTCCGAAAGATTCGGCGGATGGACAAATCCTTGACAAGGACGTCGCGATGCCGGGTGTAACACCGTTAATTTGATCACCTATTTGCGATGTCTATAAGCGCTTGAACCTGAATTTGAGATTAAAAAAAATTGCTCGCGCAAAGCCGCCAAGACGCAAAGATTTTCTCGGAATGAGAGCAAGAAAAACTATTGTGTTTCGTACGAATTCACCAACGCCATTTGATAAAAACTCTTTTAACGTGCTGGTTTTCAAGGTTTTTTCTTTGCGGCTCTGCGTCTTTGCGCGAGATTAATTTATCGGTTGTGCGGTGTGGTGTCACATTTAAAAGTGATCGTCATTAATGAGGGAAAAGCATGAGTTCATCACCCTTTAACGAAAACGTCGTCATCATCACCGGGGCGTCTGCCGGCATTGGCCGGGAGCTGGCGCTGCAACTGGCAGAGCAGGGCGCGTGGCTGAGTTTGGCAGCGCGTAACAGGGATCGGCTTGAGGCTCTTGCTGATGAATGCCGGCAGCGCGGCGGCAAAGCGCTGGTCATGCCGACGGATGTGTCCGAGGAAATTCAGTGTAAAATCCTGATCGAACAAACTGCAGAAGAGTACGGCCGCATCGATACCCTCATCAATAACGCCGGTGTTTCCATGTTTTCGCGCTTTGATCAGATCCAGGACATTGCTTTCATTCGACATATTATGAAGGTCAACTATATGGGCAGCGTCTGTACCACCTATTACGCGCTGCCGTATTTAAAAGCCAGCAAGGGACGCCTCGTCGGCATTTCCAGTCTCACCGGCAAAAACGGCGTGCCCACGCGATCGGCCTACGCCGCCAGCAAACACGCCATGGCCGGATTTTTCGATTCCGTCCGCATTGAATTAAAAGATGACGGCGTGAGTGTTTCGATGATTTATCCCGGCTTTGTCGCCACCGGAATGCGCGAACGCGCTATCAAGGGCGACGGTTCGCCACTTAAAGAAAGCTATTTTGACGAGTCGAAAATCATGACCGTGGAGAAATGCGTCCGCATCATTGTTGATGCTGTTGGTAAACGCAAACGCGAGGTTGTGATGACGACCAAAGGGAAAATCGGATTGTGGCTCAAACTGTTCACGCCACAACTCGTAGACAATATTGCGAAAAAGACGGTGATGAGCGGAAAATAAAATGATTTGATTTTGGCGTCTATTTCCATCATATTCAAAAGAATTGTTTGATATAAACGGAGGATGGCCCAGATATGAAAAAAATAGTATGGCTGTTGTTGACGCTTACTTTGCTCCTGGCCTGTGGCAAAGACAATCCGACCAAACCGGAAGACAACACGCCAACGGAAGATTCGTCATTTTTCTTTCCTTTGGATGTGAACAATATCTGGTATTATTACGAAGACGGCCGTTCCGATGCCACCCAGAGCATTCGCGTGTGGAAAGATTTTACGCTGAATGACACCACCTATGTGTTGTATGGCAATAAAGAAGGATTCGCCGATACGCTGCATCAGGACAAGTGGGGGCGCGTGTATCGGCGATTTGGCGCGAAAAATTTGCTGTGGCTGGATTTCTCGGTGGCCGATGGCGGCACATATCAGTTTACGCTTTCGGAAAAACTGGATTATACCGTCACGGTCACTCGACTACAAACCATCGCGTATGACGATCAAACGTTTGAGGGGTGTATCGTCTTTGAGTTTGACGTCCCCACGATAAAAACCGAGGAAGAAACGATCGTTCTGGCGCCTGATGTCGGCATCATCAAACGTCAGACAGCCTGGACGACACGATATTTGAAATCCTGGGAATTTTAATGAATAGGTCAAGAGCCGATCTTTGATCGGCTCTTGATGTTATTTCAACAAGGTTAGTTTTTTTATCAACGTTTCACCTTCGGAAATCAGGCGATAGACGTAAACGCCGCTGGGGACGCGCAGACCTTCCTCATTCAATCCATCCCACACAATGGTGTATTCACCGGCTTCATAGCGAGTTTTGGTCAAAAGGCGAATTTGCTTGCCGGTCACGTCATACAACGCCATTTCGACTTCCTGTTGTTTTGGAAGAATAAATCGAATGGTTGTCGTTGGATTAAATGGATTGGGATAATTTTGCGCCAACACCATTTTGTCCGGCAACGGCACGGTGAAAACGACGGAACCAATCTTGTACTCTCCCGAAGAGCCAACGGCGATGAGCTCATAGGTGTAGGTTGAGCCGCAGAGGACCTGGTTATCATCAAAAGAATATGTCCTGGCGTTCGGCTGTAACGGGATGAGCTCCGGCATTTGGCGCAACGGTTCGTTATTTTTATCGCTGGTGCGCTCGACAAGAAAACCGAGAACATCGGTACTGGCGCCGATATCCCAGGTGAGATGAACGAGATCATGGTCGAGCCGCGCCTCAAAAGATGTCAGTTCGACGCTGGTGGGCTTGCGCAGATGCACCGTCCAGGTCAACGGCATCAATCGATCCTCCTTGATAATGTCCGCATAAAGGACAACCGTCGGATTCGGAAACGACCTTTCGGTAAACAACATCGGACATTCCGGGCCGGTGAGAATCTGTCTTGACTCATCATGCCATTTTATCATCGGCTCCGGCGCTTCGGTTTGTTCAAGTTCAACGGAAAAAAGCACGGATTCGTCATAGTTGACATCCAGCTCGGTGTTGAGCGGCCGGCGCTGCTTGATCGCGAAATAGTCAGGTCTCTCGGTCACGTCAATATGCACATCGAGGCTGTCGGCAGCGCCGTAGATGTCGGCAGCAATCACGGTCACATCATACGAGCCGATTTGAGAGCCGACCGGTTTCCATTTCAAAACCTTTTTTGTCTCTCCGGCGAACAGGGCGCCATCCGGCAGGAAGAGCGTTGTATAAGTGACCTCATCCATGTCCTGATCTTTGGCTTCCACAGATAAAAAGAGCTGTTCACCCAACGGAATGTTAATGTGATGCACGAGCGGCGTTGGTTTGATAAATACCGGCGGTGTATTCGCTACATTTGCCGAAAATGTGAGTTCGCCGACACCGTTTATCGGTTTGACACTCAAGAGTTGGCGACCCGAGGCGCCGAGTTGCCAGGAGAGGGTCGCTGCGACGGTCGATGATGTTCTCAATATCGAGTCCGGGACCGTGCCGCCGCCCTGCTTGACCTGGGCGAGCAGCATTTCCCCGGCAACCGGCCGACCAAATGCATCAAACACGGACAAACTACATCTCAAAGTGTCGCGGGGGCGAAAGGTCTGGCCGTCCTCCGATGTTTTCACGAGCGTAAACGATCGTTCCGCTTCCACCAACATGGTAAACTCGACGCTGCCCCATTTTGCCGATTGCGCGCGCACGCGCTGGATGCCGGTTTTGCTGCCGGCCTGGTACCGCACTCGAGCTCGTCCTTTCAGATCGGTTTTCTGTTCCGTGCCCGGAACAAGTTGGCCGTTTTGTTCACCCTCGCCGCCTATGATCGAAAATGTGATCATCTCATGCGGCAGCGGATGACTGACAGCATCGACGAGCTCGACAATCAGAGAATCGCGCGTGGTTTGATTGATTTGGACGATTTGCATATCGCCGGAGAC
>CAYSNA010000488.1:0-4046 GCA_964432185.1 uncultured Cytophagia bacterium | reverse complement strand
ATTGCTCCCAGTAAACCATGTCGCCGCGGTCGCCAAACGGGTATTCGTGGATGAGAAAATTGTCGATGGTAATATTCGCAGCCGGATTGTCGGGATCGATCGCCAGCCCATAATTCCAGTCCGATGCGGGTCGAATTTCCCAATCGCGCGAACCTTTATAGCTAATGCTCTGAAAACTTTTTTCCTTGAATTCGATGGTTTTGAATTCTTTATCGATGCGCAGCGAAAAATAGAGCGGCCCGCGTGTGATGGCAATGGCGCCGTTGGTGCGGCGTTCGGATTTGAGCTTCATCGGAAACACCAGTTGTACCTCATCTCCGGAGTGCCATTCGCGATTGATGTAGAGAAATCCATCTTTAACGTCGGCCTTTGCTTTTTCTCCATCGATTTGACATTGGAGTGTTTCTGCCCAACCTGGAATTCGAAAGTAGAGGGGGAAGGCGGTTGGATCGGACAGTTCTATTTTGAACTGAAGCGTGTCCGAAAAAGGATAGTTCGTCTCTTGTGTGATTCTCACCTCCACACCTTTCGCAACTTTGGCTGTGACGATATTCGGGCCATAGGTGACCGCAGCAAGCCCATCATCCGGCGTGGCGTACCACATGTGTTCAACAAATTTGGGCCAGCCCTGGTGAAAATTCGCCAGACAGCAGGGATAATTGGGCATGAGGCCGTAAATGTTCGAGTAATCGCCGTTGGTGCTCCAGTCGCGCTTGGCGACCGTACAGAGCACCTGGTTCGCCTGCTGGTCGTATTGATGCGCCCAGCAATCCGGGGTCATCGTGCCGGGCAGTGAATTATAGGTGAGCTGTTCCAATCGATCTGCTAATGACCCATCGCCAAACACCTCGATCAGTTTTTCCAGCGAAAACATGGATTCAACGATAGCGCACATTTCCGTGCCCTGCGTTGGGCGTTTGCCGGATAGATGTTCATCGCCGGAAAAGCGCCCGCCAACTTGACCGTGCTCCGCATCATACTTTTGCAGGGCCACAAACGAGGCGTTTTTGTGTTCCTTTTTTTTCGACTGCTGATAATAAATGCCCGGATATTTGAACGCCATGGCGTTGTTGACCACATGCGCGGTCAAACCGTCGGCGCCCCAGTTGTGCGGGATTTTGCCGTCCAGCACCGCCCGCTCATCCCAGGGAAATTTCTCGTAATATGAGGTCCAATCCGGACTGTTCTGGTGGATTTTTTTGATGGTTTTGAGAATGTTCTTGTCGCCTGTGTGGCGATAGAGCCAGTAACCGGTGACGGCATGTTCCATGGCCCGTTGTCCGCGCCAATCTTCAGCGGGAAAGTCCGGTTTCATCTCGGCCAAATAGTTGAAATACTTTTTTATGTGATTCAGTGCTCGTGCATCATCAGTAGCTTCAAAATAACTCATCAGCACTTTATTGGCGATGGCCTGCGGCCAGGTTTCCCAATGTTGTCCCGGGCCAAACCAGCCGTCCTCACGCTGACTCGCCAGAATGCTTTCAATGAATGGCTGCGCTTTGGCTTTTAAGGTGGAATCATCCAGAAGGTATGCGAGCGGCACGAGGCCGTCGAGATAGTAAGGGGTACGTTCCCAGGAGTCGCCACCTTCTCCGCCTTTCCAGGCGGAATTTATGATGTCCGGCCAAAATTCGTCCAGATGACCGGTGAGGCCGTTGGCCTGTGCGCGCAGTTGGTTGTCGAGCCAGCCCGCCGGTTTGACGGCGCCGAGCGGAAGTTTGATCAGTTTGTTCTGTTTCAGAGGGGCGGAATTTTCAGGATAGTTAGTATTCGACAAAATAGTGGAGACAATAGCAAGGATAAAAAAAAAGCATCGATGACTTCATAGATTTCCTTTCGCCTGATGGTGAAAACGATGTGGAGGATGTACGTATCAGTCATCGAAATATATAAACTTGTCCTCTAATAATCTACCTTAAAACAGTATAATGAATCATCCGCTTTATTTATCTCGCGGCTCATCTGTTTGAGCTGACAAAACCAGCAGAGCATCCTCCCATTCCGCCGGTGGTGAAAATGTCATTTCATTTTTATGCATAAATTCGCCGGCGGATTCGATGTGGCCGTCACGCGGATCAAACCATTCGGCAAACCACAATCCGTTTTTTAGAGATGTCAAGTCAATTGTTGCTTGTTCCGCAACCGGAAAAAATACCAGACAGGCATCCTCATTAACCGAGCGCAAAGCGACTTTGCGGCTTTCACCTTCGCCTTTGCCGCTGATGATGATCGATGTGTCCGGTTCGAAATCCCACCACGCGCGCGCCGTCATAAAATTTTTTGCGATCACCATCTGATCGACAGCAGCACTGTGCACATAGTCGATGTTTTCAGCTTGCGTCCAATTGTCCACATGCCCGTATGAAAAACCGGGCGATCCGGCAAACGTCGCGTAATAAAACTGCATTCGCACGTTTCGCGGCGTTGTCGGCGGCAGCGAACCGCCGCGGTTCGGTTCAGCTTCGTAGCTGCCCTCGAGAAACAAAACCGGCTTGACCGGATTCGACATGTTATATGTTTCTAGCACGCGGTCGTAGACAATCTTGTCGCTGATCAAATCGCCCTCGTTTCTGGATCCCTGAATACCGTTGACATCCAGCCACGCATCCTGGTGAAACCACTCGGCTGATGTGACCCACGGATGATAGGTCATAAATGTGGTGCTGTAATTGGCGGTCCCATCAAAATTGTTCTCGCCATTCAAACCATCCGCATAGCCTTCGGCGATGGCGCGAAAACCATCCACGCCCCAGCCCATGGTGCCGGGACAATCCTGACTGACAGAAATGAGCAGATTTTTTTTGTTTTTGAACAGCTCACCCAGTTGGCGGGCATAGTCGTAACACTCGTGCAGATTTTGTGCTTGAGCCGGGCCTTCGCGCCGGGCGGGTTCGCCAATGAGCATAAGCACGTACATATGACGCGCGGCGACCTCATCAATGATCCAGGACCAGCGCTGCCAATACTCAGGATTCAATTTCGTCACCTCATTATTGATGAACGGCAGTTGACCCTGTGCATCAAAATTCGCCCAACTGAGATCAAAATCCCAATCCTCCGACAACACCCAGGATCGGTTCCATGCCATGCGCGTGGCGAAAATTTGAATGACCGAAAAGCCTTTGGCTGCGCGATCATCTAAAATGGCCAGCACCTGCTCATCGCTGTGGGTGTTGAGCACCCATTCCGTGTCAGCGAACCAGTAAAACGGCGCGCCATCAGGTGTGATGAGATACCGGCCATTATCGGAAACCTGCAATAATCCGCGTTGGAGTGAATTGGGCTGACAGGCGACAAGAAAAAGGAGAATAACCGCGAGCAGGTGCGGAAGTTTTAGTAATGTGTGATTCATCTAATCCTCAAAATATAATTTCAAATCACGAAGGACACGACGGGGAATCTTGATTCTTAGCCTCATCTGAAATACTTTGTTTTTTTGCGCGCTTTGGGATCTATAAATTTTACAGGCTAAAGAACGCCCCGCTGATAAAGGCGCATCGAGACGGGGCGTAAACAGTTATTTCATCAGCACCATTTTTTGCGATTGTGCCGAGTTTGCAGATTTCAGCGTATAGATGTAGACGCCGGACGGCAGATCCTGCGCATCAAAGTGAACCTGGTAGGTGCCGGCTGGTTTTTGTTCATTTACCAGAGTGGCTACCTCCTGTCCCAGCAGGTCATACACTTTGAGTTGAACCATACCGGGATGTTGGATGCTATAATCAATTGTGGTTGTCGGATTGAATGGATTGGGATAATTTTGCGACAGCTCGAATTGTGCCGGCATCGCGGCAATTTTTTCGTCGACTGCCACACCGGTGCCCTGCAACACGCACGTGCCCCACAAAATAGGTTGATCCCAGGAATGGTTATTTTCGGACCACCATTTTCGCTCGGCATCGCGATGATCGGTGTCGTTGTCATTCGATTGAATTTCAAATCCAAACAGGGTGCCGCCTGTCGGATCAATGCCAAGATCGCTCAATGGCAAAGCCAGCTCGATGGTAAAGCCGGAATCGGCCGGACCAACAGCAAATTCGACATTT
>CAYSNA010000487.1:2136-4046 GCA_964432185.1 uncultured Cytophagia bacterium | reverse complement strand
GCCGCGCGCCAGGATTGGCCGATATCGGCGGTTGGTACAAGAACGCGTTTTTCGGCGGATTCCGGAAGCAGAATTTCGTCCGCCATCAACACTGCCGTTCCAAACATCAATAAAGCAATCAAAATCATCGTGGATAAAAATTTCATTCCTTGTCCTTTCACACGTCCGTTTCCCCCGATTATCTTTTGCTGCTCCTTGAACTAATCGTTAGTCGTCAAAAGTTCCACAATTGTGCCGAGCTGTTGCATATCCACATACGCATAACGGCCGCCGGTAAAATCGCCGCATTGCACCAGCTTGCCGCCGTGCTCCCGCAAAAAAGCGATATTGCGTTCCATGCCGTCAACATGAAAAGCAATATGATGAATCCCCTCGCCCTTCTCATCAAGGCACTCTTTCCAGGTGCTGTCATCGCCGATGGGCTCGATGAGCTCGATGGTGATGTTATCGAGTTGAAAAAAAGCCAGTTTCGCCTGCGCGTTGCTCGGCTTGCCGTTGTATTCGGTGTGAGCCTTGTCAACCGGATCGGTTATCACAATATCGGGCATCGCCATGTTCAAAAAAGCCGCCCACGCCTGCGCACTCGTCTTGATGTCATTGACGACAAAACCGAGCTGGGTGATCGAGTTGTAGATGGGTGTTTTATCGTTCATGTTCTCTCTCTTGTAAATTACACAATGGAATCCGGATTGAACGGAAAAGATAGATTTTCTCACTTTTTTGATAATTTTAAAAAATGTCCGCCGTTCACATCAGTTTGGCCTAGAGGTCCTTTATGCTGATAGCGCGACAAAATCCGCGTCGATCCTTTTTTCCCGCGTCCGCTTTATTTATAATTGACTTTTCAACGCCCAGTGTTCACTTGGTGTTCTTGCGGTTTCGAGAATATTTTCAATCTTGTCGACAACATCAGGAAAATCAGCCGCCACGTTTTCGGTTTCTCCGATGTCATTTGTCAGATTGTACAACTCGAGCGCGCTTTTGGGATCGTGGCGCACCGCTTTCCACGGCCCCATCCTCACCGCCTGACTCGAGGCGCGGCCTTCATGAAATTCCCAATAGAGGACGTCGTGCTGTTTTTGTTGATTCGAATGCCCCGTCAACTCGGGCAAGAGGGACAAGCCGTTGGTGTCCGATGGTGGGGCCACACCGGCGGCTTCTGCACATGTCGGCAAAACATCCCAAAAAGCGGCCGGCATGTCAGAGGTTGCGCCGGCGGGAATGTGCCCCGGCCAGCGCGCGATCATCGGCACACGAATGCCGCCTTCATACAAATCGCGTTTTTTGCCGCGCAACGGACCGTTGCTGTCATTAAACTCGGGATCGTTCAAACCTTCGGCATGCGGTCCGTTATCGCTGGTAAAAAAAATCAACGTGTTCTCATCAATATTCAATTCTTTGAGTTTGGAAACAAGCGCGCCAATGTCCCGGTCCATGCGGCTGATCATGGCGGCGTGGCCTTTTTGCGGCTCCGGCCAGTCGAGCTCCGCGTATTCGCCGTAATCCGGCACTTCCATACCGTGCTGGTCGACAATCCAGTGTTCATTGTTGGCATGCGGAATGGTGTAGGCGAGATACAAAAAGAAGGGATTCGCTTTATTCTGCTCGATAAAAGTCAACGCTTCCTGTGAAAAAAGATCGTGCGAATAATCAACCCGTTTGGTCGCGGCGCTGCCAATGCCTTTGGCGTACGAACGATCCGCAATGATGTTCTCGTTCCGCAACGGCACTTTTTCTTCATTTCGCCAGAGACAATCCGGATAATAATTATGCGCTTTAACTTGATTGAGATAACCGAAAAAATAGTCAAAGCCTTTTTTATTCGGCACGCCGGTGGAGCCGTCTTCACCGAGTCCCCATTTGCCGATGAGTCCGGTCGAATAGCCGGCCGGTTTGAGCATCTCCGCGAT
>CAYSNA010000487.1:0-2126 GCA_964432185.1 uncultured Cytophagia bacterium | reverse complement strand
CCAGCGCATTGCCGCGTACCAGCGCATGACCGGTGTCCAGGCCGGTCATCAAACAACAGCGGGATGGCGCGCAAACGGTACTGCCGGCGTAAAAATCGGTAAAACGAATGCCCTCCTCGGCCATCCTGTTCAGATTCGGCGTTTTGATATTTTTCTGACCAAAACAACCGAGATCGCCGTAACCCAGATCATCGGCTAAAATAAAAATGAAATTGGGTTTGCGGGTCGTCGCTGTTGAACATGAGACAAGCGGCAGCATCGACACGGCGGCAGCCGCCCCTGCGCTTTTGAGAAACGATCGCCGTGATGGAGAAAAGGTGGACATGGACATAAAATCCTCCGGTTGGACAGGTGAACATATTTTTCAACAGGGAGTTTGAAGCATAACGTACAGGTCTAATGCAGACGGTTTATAATACGGCTTTACGGCGGGAAAAACAAGTGATAAAGGCGTCGGCCGAAACAGGACAGACAGTTTATCAAAATTAGAAATAAACCGTTGAGCGGCGGGCACGTTAGGCAAAACTCAGCACATAATCGACGAACTCATTCACATCAACAGTGGCCAGGCCGATGGCCGTATCACAACACCCGTAATAAAGATAGAGTTCATTTTGAACAAGCACGGCGCCGGTCGGGAAAATAACATTCGGGATATACAAGCCGGTTTTCTCGTAATACTCTTCCGGTTCCATAACAAAATGCGGACAACGGGCAATCACTTTTCGTGGATTCTCCAGATCGAGCAAAACAACTCCGAGACGATAAACAACGCGGCGCGTCGGCGGATAAATTTCCTCAACCCCATGATAAAACATCAGCCAGCCGGCCTCGGTTTTAATCGGCGGTGTCGAACCACCGATGCGTGTTCCCTCCCACTCGAACTGCGGTTCGAAAAGAAGCTCCGGATCGGACCAGGTCTCAAGATCATCGGAAAAACAGATGCGGATGGTGGCCAGTCCCGGTATTACATCCGGACCAACGTAACCAAGCGGACGGCGCAGCAGCGCATACTGACCATTAATTTTTTCCGGAAACAGAATAACATCGCGATCATCTATTTCTTTCGGCGTCGGCCAGCACAAATGCTCCCAGTGAATTTTATCTCGTGACACGGCAATGCCGGAGCGCGTTTGATTGCCCTTTGAATCGCCGCTAAAACCAGGGTACATCACTTCGCGCGATTCCGGAATGCCGAGTCCGGTCGGAAAACAGTCCCAGGCATACGGACGAAATGCATAGGTCATGTAATACATTTCATTTATCTTGACCAGACGCGGATCCTGTACGCTGCCGTATTCGGAGCCGGCCATTTTTGGCGTCCATACCGGCTGATCCGAGAGGTGTTTGAAATCGACGCCGTTTTCACTTTCGAGCAATCCAATGTAGCAGTGAAAGGGCCGCAGCGTGGCTGCCGTGCGTTCGTAGAGGTAAAATTTTCCATCCTCATAAAGCGCCCCCGGATTAAAGGTGACGGCCATTCGCCAGTCATACAATCCGGGACGAATGATGGGATTTTGCGGAAAACGGTTGAACAATGGTCTCTTCATTTTTTTTCTTTCGCATTAATGATCAATCCTTCCGCCAATATAACGCTTTGGGCGGACTCTCGCAATACGCTCTTGTTTTCGTCAACGCTATGTTTGCGAATGACCCCACTCGCTTTTTCAAAATAACTGTGACATAAGATTGCGGAGACCATAAATCTCCGTTATGCCCCGCCAAATCTTTCTATTGCAAGTGAAACAGCATTTCACTAATATCCTTCATCTGTTCTTTGGAGTGCGTATATGATTGGCAGTATGATCGATCATTATCAAATTATCGAGAAACTCGGCGAAGGCGGTATGGGAGTGATTTATAAAGCCGAAGACACGAGACTCAAACGATTTGTCGCGCTCAAATTTCTTCCCCATCATTTAACATCCGATGAAGAGGCCAAGAATCGCTTCATTCAGGAAGCGCAAGCCGCCTCGGCGCTGGATCACCCCAATATCTGCACCATTTACGAAATAAATGAAACCGACGACAAGCAGTTGTTTATCGCCATGGCATATTATCGTGGAGAAACACTGCGACGAAAATTGAACCACGAACACCTATCCATCGAGTCAGCCTTGGATATT
>CAYSNA010000486.1:0-4051 GCA_964432185.1 uncultured Cytophagia bacterium | reverse complement strand
CCCTATCTCGATGTCGTCTTTAATGCATTTGGAAAGGATCGGGTGATGTTTGGCTCGGATTGGCCGGTATGCACGGTCGCGGCATCGTACAAAAACATAATTGAAATTGTGAATAGTTTTCTCGATAAACATTTTTTTTCAGAGGAGGACAAAGCCGCCGTGTGGGGCGGGAATGCGCAAAACTTTTATAAAATTAATAATGACACCCCTGACTAAAATAGACTCTAAAAGAACATAACCATAGAAACGTTTCACGTCTTTCATCTCACGTTTCACCAAGACTCAATACTATTTTTGGGAGAATTCCTTAATGACAACCCGAACCATGAAAGCAGCAGTTACAACTCGATATAAAAATATTGAATGGCAGGATGTCCCGGTTCCACAGGTTAATGACGATGATGTCCTGATCCACGTCGGGTATGCCGGCATTTGCGGCAGTGACCAGCATATTTTTCTCGGCGAATTTGCGCCGCGCACCTCAACGCCGCTCATTCAGGGCCATGAATTTGGCGGACGCGTTGCCGCTGTCGGCAAAAACGTGAAAGATTTTCAAGTCGGCGATCGTCTCGTCGTAGATCCGATCGTTCCGTGCGGCACCTGCGGCGCGTGTCAGATTCAGCATTATCCCGCCTGCACCTCATTAAAATTGATTGGCGTGGACATGGACGGCGGCTTTGGCGAGTACGTCACGGCCAAGCCGCACATGTGCTATAAAATTTCCGAAACCATTTCGGATCGCCACGCCGCGCTGGTGGAATTGTTTTCCATCGGCTTTCACGCCTGTAATCGATCCGGCATCAAGGCCGGCGATTCTGCTTTAATTTGGGGCGGCGGCCGCGTTGGCCAGGTGATCATGCAAGCGGCGCGCACCAAAACGGACCAACCTATTTTTGTGGTTGATATTTCCGACAACCGACTCAAAATTGCTGTGGAAACCTGCCGCGATATCATCCCCATCAATCCGACAAAACAGAATCCTGTGGATGTGGTTCGCGAACACACGAACGGCCGCGGCGTGGACATTGCCTTTGAGGCGGTTGGCCATGCCGTAAACATCGACGGCATTCCCGATCCGGTGATCGGCTGTGTCCGCTCCATCCGCGGCGGCGGCACCGTGTGCGTGCTGGGATTGTCGGATCACGCCGTCCCGCTGGTGATGAAGGAAATCATCTGGCGCGAAGCCAAACTGATCGCCTCGCGCGTCAGCCACGGCGAGTTTCGCGATGCGATCGACAACATGGAACAGGGCAAGCTCAATCCGGAAGCCCTCATTTCTAAGGAGAAACATGCCTCGGAGGCGCAAAACGCGTTTGAAATTCTGCAGGCCGATCCCGACAATAATCTAAAAATAATCCTGCAGGTTACAGAATAGCCGGAAAAGACATTGCATATAATTCTCGCAGTTCTTAATATGTCGACCGATTGCCATCAAGTATATTTTTAATGGGACACGGATTGAACGGACCGGATGGATGTTCATAGGCAAGTTTTTGTCAAGGAACAGAGTGGCTGAAGCAATCTTCTTATAAAACGCAATTACTTTATAGGGAGACCGCCACGCAGCTCTTTGATAGCAGAGCTGCTTCTTCTAAGGACATAAAAGTCATCGCGAGTCGGTCAACGCTTTTGGTTGACCGGCGTGGCGATCCCCAAAAAAAAAATTGCTCTTTTTAAGGAGATTGCCACACTCTCCCGCAAAGAACGCGGGATCGTTCGCAATGACCTGTTCTTTTTTATGGAATCCAAATCCTTTTGGATTGGAAACTCGCGATGACTTTCCTAATCCGTGAAAATCAAAATTATCCGTTCCATCCGTGTGCCAATTTTTTTATGTTGAATGTCCACATGTTTTTCAGGAGTCCACATGCCACACTTTAAGCGCTATTGCAAAACTTTAAAACTGCATGATGATCCGGCGCTCATCGAGGATTATAAAAAAGTTCACACCATGGGCGCGGCCTGGCCGGAGATCACCCAGGGCATGAAAGAGGTTGGCATCATCGACATGGAGATTTATCTAGCCGGCACACAGCTTTTTATGATTATGGACACCGTCGCGGATTTTGATCACGACAGCGCCATGGCCACACTCGCCACTCTGCCGCGTCAATCGGAATGGGAAGCGCACGTATCACAATTTCAACAGACCAGTTCGGATGCCTCGGCCGACGAAAAATGGCAGCTCATCGAGCGCATTTACGAAATGGATCAACACGAAGAATCCACGCCCACAACTGGATATCAAAAAGAGATCAAGAACTAAAATCGAGAGGACCTGTCACATGGCCGAAGTAGTTGCACTTTCAACGGAAAAGAAAAGAGTCATTCCTCGTGAAATACTTTTTCCATTCGCACTTGTCACCAGTTTATTTGCCCTGTGGGGCTTTGCCAACGATATCACCAATCCCATGGTGGCGGCATTTAAAACCATCATGCTCACCAGTTATTTTGAAAGCTCGCTGGTGCAGTTTGCCTTTTACGGCGGCTACTGCGTCATGGCCATTCCGGCGGCGCTGTTCATCAAACGCTTCACTTACAAAAGCGGCATTTTGGTGGGTCTGGGACTCTACTCGCTTGGCGCACTGTTGTTTATCCCGTCGAGCATGATGTTGTCTTTTGGCGCGTTTTTAATCTCCTATTTTATTCTCACCTGCGGATTATCCTTTTTGGAAACCAGTTCCAATCCATATATTTTGGCGATGGGTCCCGAGGAAAACGCGACGCAGCGGTTGAATTTTGCCCAGGCCTTCAACCCCATCGGATCGCTCACCGGCATGTTCGTGGCTAAAACGTTCATTCTCGAACGACTGAATACAATGCCGGAAACCGATCGCGCCCTATTAGCTCAAAACAATGCCGCAAGTTTTAAAGCGTTGCAATCCAGCGACCTCACTATCTTACGCGGGCCATATGTCATTATCGGATTGGTTGTGCTAGTTTTCTTTTTTATCTTTTTGATTTCAAAACTGCCGCGTAGCAAGGGCGAGGATGATACCAGCCTGCAAGTCGGCGCCACGCTCAAACGGCTCTGGGCCAACAAAAAGTATATTGAAGGTGTGATTGCCCAAACGTTTTACGTTGGCGCGCAAATTATGTGCTGGACGTTCATCATCCAATACGGCATGAATGAACTCGGCATGGCGAAAGAGACCGCGCAGTTTTATAATATTATTGCCATGAGCATTTTCTGCACCAGCCGTTTTATTTGCACCTATTTGCTGAAATTCTTTAGTCCTGGAGGTTTGTTGATGAGCCTGGCCATCGGCGGCGGTGCGCTGGTGCTCGGCACGATTTTTATCCCCGGCATGCTCGGGCTCTACTGCCTCATCGGCGTGTCCGCCTGTATGTCGCTGATGTTCCCGACGATTTACGGCATCGCCCTCAAAGGTCTCGGCGATGACGCGAAACTCGGCGCTGCCGGTTTGATCATGGCCATCGGCGGCGGTTCGATCATGCCGCCGCTGCAAGCCGCCATCATGGATGCCAATGCCCTCAACCTTGGCATCATGACCTTGTCCAGCACCCGCGCATCGTTTGTGCTGCCGTTTATCTGTTTTATTGTCATCACTATCTTTGGATTCAGAACATCCAGAGTGCATGGACACACATATTAAGGTTTTTTATGGGACACGGATTGAACGGATTAAAAAATGATTTATCCGTGACTATCCGTCTGATCCGTTCAATCCATGTCCCCATTAAAAATCGCGCAGCGCTACCAAAATGTAAAATGTCATTACGAGCATCGACAGGTGCGAATCACTCTCCTGAAAAGGAATCCCTCCTTCGCTTGGGGATTGTTTCGTCGCTCCGCTCCTCGCAATGACTCGCTCTTTTAAAGATCGTCTAGGATATTCATCCTGGACGGAAGACGTTCTGGGACAAATGTCCCAGTCGGACGTATGTCCGACCTCATTACTAGTCCGGCATACATGTGCTGGACGATCTTTTTCTAACAATGGCGCAACGCTGCCAAAAACTAAAAAGTCATTGCAAGCACCGACAGGTGCGAAGCAATCCCCTGAAAAAGAATTCCTCCTTTGCGTGG
>CAYSNA010000485.1:861-4059 GCA_964432185.1 uncultured Cytophagia bacterium | reverse complement strand
ATGCCGCGCACGCCGGAGACGGAAATCATTAAATTTTTTAAATCAGCCAATCGGTCCTCAAAATTTGGTAAAAAAAAGACGCTGAAATTATCACATCAAAAAATCAAATACAACACAAAAATGGTGCGCGACTTGCTTAAAAAGAAGTAAAACATCAGGTGGAAGTTTTCCTTTTGAAAGAAGAAAAAGTTCTGTATTTTTCGTTAGATATAGTATAAATGGGAACAAATGGCGAAACCCAAACGACATATCTTGCCTCTTGCATGTCTGTGGGTCATATTTTTCTGGACATGCGATGCACCGCGCAATAATCCTCTTGATCCCCTGAATCCAAACGCGAACTGGGCGAGCCTGATGGGAACGGTTCGATCCGCGACATCGGAAAGTTTGACCGATGTTCTTGTTCGCTGGGACAATTCGATGACCACAACTGATGCAGAAGGTCATTTCGCCTTTAACAAAATTCGCCCGGCAGACGGTGTGTTGTATTTTTCCAAGCCGGGATTTGTCGATGATTCAAGTCGAATTGAATGGAACGGTCGCACGAGCATCACGCATGATAAAACGCTGCAGAAAAATCCGTATCTTTCGGGGCGCGTTGAAACCGCCAGTTATCCGCGCGCCTGGATGGACAGCGTCAAAGTGACCTGGCAGCCGGGACAACAGTATGTGCTTACCGATGAAACCGGGTCGTTTCACATTGAACAACCCGTCCAGGTTGACGGTCTGCTGACGTTTGAAAAAACCGGCTATCGCACCTCCGAGCTTTTTATAAAATGGCCGCCGCAAAATGAGATTGAAATCGCGCTAAATGCCAACCCGACGCTGAATTATTTTACCTTGAACACGATTGTGACCAACTTTTACGAGCCGCGCCAGCCCATACATGAACTGGTTGCCAGAGCACGTTTGGATGATGCCGAGGATGATATCGCCGGTGTTTATATCGAGTGTTCGGCTTTAAATATCAAGAAAAATTTAAGCTATAATATTTTGGATAAAGTTTTTGAACGATCTTTCTCCGAGCGCGATTTGGCCCTGGGAGCGGATTTTGATATGCGGCAAGTTGTCGGTCATGATTTTGATCTTGTGGTTGTCGAAGAATCAGGCTATGATTATGTTATCGCGAAAACGAATCTGGCGCGCATCATCGGCGATGTGATTGAAATTGAAGCGCCGAAAAACGGCGAAGATGTCGGCAAAAAGTTTATGCTCAAGTGGAAAAATCCGCAGCCCGGATTCAACTTTACCTATCATGCGAAAATTTATACCGATGATGATTTTACGCCGGAACTTGTGTGGCAGCAGGAGAATATCTCGGCGGATGTCGAATCGGTCTTTGTTGATCTTGATACTGAAACGGCCTATTCGTGGGAAATCTGGTGTGTCGATACATTTAACAATCGGGCCCGTTCTCGGCCGGTATCCTTTAACGTGAAAGAATAACGTGGCAGATATTCAAGTTAAAAATCTCGAAACCTTGCGGCAGGAGCAGTTTGATGTGCTGCTGCAAATCAGCACCTTTTTGAATGCGTCGACGTATCACGAAAATCTGGTGGCGGATTCGCTGGATCTGGTGATCCGTGTTCTGCGGGCTGAACGTGGTCTTTTTGCCAGGCGCGAAAAAGCGAATAACTTTGTCATAATTGCTGCGCGCAATGTGGAACGGGAAAATATTTCCGATCTGACCGTGTTTTCGTCCGGGATCCTCAACCGTGTCATCGAGACGCAAAAACCGTGTCTTTATCATGATATTCCGAGTGATCCGACGATCTCGCAATTCCAAAGCGTGCAGTTGCATAATATCAAATCGGTCATCGGCGTGCCCATTTTTTTGCACGGAGAGATCTGGGGCGTCATTCTTGTGGACAGCCGCGGCAACCGGGCCGGCTTTACCGATGAAAACCTGAAATTTCTCGAGTTCTTTTCCAACCTGGTGTCGCTGGCGCTGGATCGTATCATCACCATGGAATCGTTGAGCGATGAAAATCAAATTCTGCGAAATCAGGTTGAACAATCGCGCACCATTCCCGATATGATCGGCGAAAGTCCAGCGATGCAAAAAGTTGCCGATTTGCTGCACCGCGTTGCCAAAACGGACGCGACCGTCTTGCTGCTTGGCGAGAGCGGTACCGGCAAAGACCTCGCCGCCCAGGCGATTCATCAATTGAGCGCGCGGCATCAAAAATCGTATATCGGGCAATTTTGTGGTTCCATCCCGGACACGTTACTGGAAAGCGAACTGTTTGGCTATAAAAAAGGCGCGTTTTCCGGCGCGGCGTCGGATAAAAAAGGGCTGTTTGAAGTGGCCTCGGGCGGTACATTTTTTCTCGATGAAATTGGCGACGTTTCCGCGGCCACGCAAGCCAAGCTGCTGCGCGTGCTGCAAAATCAGGAGATCATTCGGCTCGGCGATACGGAAGTGAAAAAGGTCGATGTGCGCATCATCGCGGCGACGAATCATAATCTTAAACAGCTCGTACAGGATGGCGCTTTTCGCGAAGATTTATACTATCGCCTGAATGTTTTTCCTATTACGCTGCCGCCGCTTCGACAACGGCGTTCGGATATTCTGCTCCTGGCGCAGCATATTGTCAAAAAACAAAAGCGCCGCGTCACCATTCCGCCGGCCACGCTAAATGTGTTGATGGATTATGACTGGCCGGGCAATGTTCGGCAGCTGGAAAATGTGCTGCAACGCGCGCTGATTTTATGTGACGGCGATAAAATTGAGCCGGAGTTTATTCTGCTTGAAGAGCAGGATAAAGTGCGATCGTTCAGCGGAACGTTAAAAGATATTGAAAAAGAAGTATTGCTCAGCCGTTTGAAGGAATTTGATAATAACCGCACCCGCACGGCGCAATCGCTTGGCGTGTCGGTGCGCTGGGTGCAACTCAAATTAAAAGAATTTGAACAACAGGATTAGCCGGACGCCAATGGCATGGACGATCACAATAACGACATTCTTTTTGAAAAATTTGACATCATCGAGTGTTTGAAAAAAGATGTCGGTGCGGCCGTTTATCTGGCGAATCATATCTATCTCGGCAAACAAATTTTGCTCAAAACGCTGGACCGGGATAATATCCCCGATCCGGCCATGCTCGCGCGATTTCAGCGAGAAGCTAAAACTCTGGCCAAACTGGATCATCCGAACATCATCAAGGTCCTCGATTTTGGCATGCATGAACGATTTTT
>CAYSNA010000485.1:0-851 GCA_964432185.1 uncultured Cytophagia bacterium | reverse complement strand
ACCAAGGGCAAGAAGCCAGAATGAGCGCGATAAGGCATGCATGAACGATTTTTTTATATCTCGTTCGAATTTTTTAAAAGCCGTACGCTTCGTGATGTCATCAAGTCCGGCAGATTGTCCGACGACAAAAAGCGCCATGTGCTTGTGCAGCTTTTTCGCGGCCTGGATTATGCACATGCTCGTAACGTCGTTCATCGCGACATCAAACCGGAAAATATTTTGCTTGATGACAACAATGTGCTGAAAATTGCTGATTTTGGATTGGCGCAGATGTACGGCGAAGAGTCGTTTACCCAGCAAACGACCATTGTTGGCACGCCGAGTTACATGTCGCCGGAACAGATTAGCGGCAAAACATTGACCTCTCAGAGTGATTTGTTTTCTGCCGGCGTGGTCGCGTATGAACTGATCACCGGTGAAAATCCATTTCTTGGCAATGACGTTGGCGCGACGTTGAATAACATTTTTGCCAAAGAGGTGATGTTGGCGGATGAGCTCTGCGCCGATCCGTTGCTACGCGAGCTGATCAATCGTCTGTTAAAGAAAAAAGAAACTGAGCGCCTGACATCAGCGGCGGAGGCGTTAAAAAAACTCGGCGACGGAGCAAAAACTGTTGCACAGTCGACAGAAAAAAAGGCAAAGCCGCGTCGTCGCCGTGGTATGCTCGTTGGTGTCGTCAGTCTGTTTCTCGTGGTGAACCTGGTCATTTTTTGGATGATAACTCGGCAAAAAACAACCGAGCCTGCTGATTCTGAATATGCGTCGGATGTCGTTGATGATTCTCTCGTCGTATCAATGACACCGGATAGCGGGAGTGCGATGCCGGCAACAAGAGTGACCGAAGGCCTGCC
>CAYSNA010000484.1:0-4065 GCA_964432185.1 uncultured Cytophagia bacterium | reverse complement strand
CGAGCATCCGGAGGCGTTCAATATCAGCAAAAATACGCTGGCGCCGGCAGCAAATAAATTCATTTGTCCCTGGGCCCGCAGCAATGAGCCCGGCTATGCCAATGGCGGCACTAAATTTGACCTCACCCAATGGGACGATACCTATTTTGCGCGCGCCAAAGAATTCCTGCGAATCGCGCAAAAATATAACGTTGTCGTCGAGTTTGTGCTGTTTTGCCCGTTTTATGGCGATGAACAATGGGCGCTGTCGCCGGTAAATGTCGTCAACAATATCAATGGTATTGGCGCTGCCGATCGCACCGAGGTGTTTACCCTACAGCACGATGATTTGACAAGCGTGCAGGAAAAGATGGTGCGCAAGATCGTCACCGAACTGAATGAGTTTGATAATCTCTATTATGAGATCTGTAACGAACCGTACTTTGCCGGTCCAACGCTGGAGTGGCAGAGGTTTGTTTCGCAGATCATCAGGGACACCGAAGCCGATTTGTCGAAAAAGCATATGATCGCGCAGAACATCGCCAATAATACGGCCACCATTGAAAACCCGGATCCAAACGTCGATCTGTTCAATTTTCATTACGCGCATCCGTCGGCGGTGGACAATAATTATCACCTCAACAAAGCCCTGGGCGATGATGAAACCGGATTTGCCGGCACGCATGAGGAGCCGTATCGCATTGAAGCGTGGAATTTTATCCTGGCCGGCGGCGCGCTGTTTAATAACCTGGATTATTCGTTTACAGTCGACCATGAAAATGGTACCTATGATTTTCCCGGCACGCAACCGGGCAGCGGCGGTGTGGAGATGCGCAGGCAGATCCGTATTCTCAAAGAATTTGTCGAAAGTTTTGATTTTGTCAACATGAAACCGGCACAGGAGATTTTTGTCGGACTTCCGGATGGATTATCCGTGCGTGCGCTGGGCAAGAGTGGGGAAGAGTATGCGATCTATTTTTCCCGCAAGCAGGAACTGCACCAATTCTTCTCCCTGCGCTGGAGCGGTAGAGTGACGCCGAAATATTCAGAGAATTATACATTTTACACCTTGACCGATGACGGCGCTCGACTCTGGGTGAACGGAAAGAAATTGATCGATGACTGGACCGCGCACGCGCCATTGGAAAATTCGGGTTCGATCAATCTGAAAGCCGGTGAGCCGGTTGATATTGTCTTTGAATATTATCAGGGCGCCGGCGGCGCTTCAGCCGAGCTGTTGTGGTCCAGCGCCGGCCAGCCAAAAGCATCCATCGGTTCCGAGTTTTTGCAATTGCCCGATGGATCAGCGCCTGGCCTCAAACTCGAATGGTTTGATGATATCAATCTGGACAATTTCAAGGCGGAAGCCGTGGTTTTTGATGCGACGTTTAATGGCTCCCTCGCGGGAGTTTTCCCACCGTCTGAACAGGGCGAAACCGTTGAAATTGAGATACACATCCCGGCGGGGAACTATGATCTCACGTGGCTGGAACCGGTGAGCGGCGATGTCGCGAGTTCCGCATCGCTTGCGCATACCGGCGGAGTTTTTCCCATGGAAGTGCCGCTCTTCGAACGCGATCTGGTCTTGAGTATTCGAAAATAATTTTTAAAAATGAACATAAAAAAGGGCTTGGATATGAAATACCTATTCGTCTTTATTTTTGCTTTAAACATAATGTTAACGGCTCAAGTTCGATGGGTGTGCTCGACGGGCGGCGAACCGTGGCGAGAAAAAAGTGTCGCGATTGAGCCGTTCAATAATACGCAACATCGTCTCATCACCATCGCTGCGACGACAGAATTTCAGACCATAGATGGTTTTGGCGGCTGTTTTAACGAACGCGGCTGGGATGCGCTGAGCTATTTGTCTGAGCAGGATCGCCGGGCCGTGCTTGACGCGTTATTTGATGCCACCGACGGCTGCAAATTTACCATCTGCCGCATGCCGGTTGGCGCAAATGATTATTCCATGGATTACTATTCGCTCAACGATACGCCGAATGATTACGATATGAAAAAATTCAGCATGGAGCGTGAGCACAAATATCTCATCCCTTATATTAAAGCCGCCATGCAGGTGCAACCGGAGATTAAAATCTTTGCCTCGCCGTGGTGCCCGCCCGCGTGGATGAAAATCAATGGCCACTATGCCTGTCAGGGACAAATGGACGAGTCGAGGATGCGCTGGGAACCGCAGGTGCTCGAGGCGTACGCGCTCTATTTTTCCAAGTTCGTTCAGGCTTATCACAACGAAGGCATCAATGTTTATTCGATTCATATACAAAATGAAGTGGATGCGTGTCAGATTTTCCCATCCTGTTTGTGGAGCGGGGAAGAGCTGGCTGAATTTTTCCGTGACTATATGATTCCCCGTTTTGATAAAGACGGACTCGATACCGAGCTCTGGCTCGGCACCGTGAATCATGGCGATATTCGCAAGTATGCGGATATCGTCTGGGGCGATCCTCTATTGCGCCAACGTATCGTCGGTGTCGGCTATCAATGGGACGGCAAACATGCGGCGGCAGAGACGCGTCGAAAATATCCGGACCGCAAAATTATGCAAACCGAAAACGAATGCGGCGATGGCTCGAACGATATTGACGCGGGCTTGTACACCTTTGGCCTGCTGAAAAAATACTTTGATGCCGGCACAAACTCGTACATCTACTGGAACATGGTCCTCGATGAATCCGGCATGAGCACCTGGGGCTGGAAACAAAACTCGATGATCAGCATCAATCGTTACACGCGCAAGCCGCAGTATAATTTTGAATTTTACGTGATGAAACATTTCAGCCACTTTGTGCAGCCCGGCGCGGTTCGCATTCAGATTAATGGTGAAACAAACAATGCCGTGGCATTTAAAAATCCGGATGGTTCGATTGTCGTGAATGTCAAAAACGACAGTTTTAATCCGCAGCTCGTCACATTCAAGTTGGGCAATACTATGGCGCAAGTGACGGTGCCGAATGCTGCGGTGGGCAGCCTTATATTCGAGTAAATGCGGCACAGGTCAAATTTGCGGTTGATGTGAACAGCATCACAAAAGCTCCATTTTAGAATTGTTTTTCCAGAGGAGGAACAATGTCGCAGGACATGAAAGAATTTTATCTGATGCTGGGTCTGTTCATTTTGCTTTTTGTGTTCGTGGCGTTTTTTATCAGCATCGTTAATCGCAGGTTTTCCAGATGGAATGAGCTCGTTGCACACTTTCCGATGCCGACGCAGCGACCGGACACCACATTTTTCAAATACTGCGCCGGACGAGTTGGCCGTATCGGTTTTAATGGGCGGCGGAATGGTTTTACGGTTGGTTTTGTGCCGGCTGGAATTCTGATTAAATCAATTGTCAGAAAACAACCGGATATTCTCGTCCCCTGGTCGAAAATTCAATCGGCGTCTCGATTGATGTTTGGCAGCAAAACCAGAGCAAAAATTGAAATTGACAGCCCGGTGCCGCTTTATTTCATTTTGTCCGGCGACGCTTTGTCCGCCTTTGAAACGTGGCATTTTCTCGAGTTTAAAACGATTGACCAGTATAAGGATGACATCCGTAGAAAAATGGATAAACAAGATTAAAGAATGCACTATGACTTTATAAGGAGATTCAATGAAAGCGCTATTCGTTTTACTCGTGGCTCTGGTTCTGTTAGCGTGCAGTACACCACCGGCGCAGAAATACAGCTCGTTTCAGCCCGGCGAACTGTGGCTGGATAATAACGGCGTGCACATTAACGCGCACGGGGGCGGGATTCTATATCACAATAATGTGTACTACTGGTTTGGCGAGCACAAAATAGAGGGGCGAAAAGGCAACGCCGCCTGGGTGGGCGTGCATGTCTATTCGTCCAGGGATTTGTACAACTGGAAGGATGAGGGCATCGCGTTATCCGTCGTGACAGATGATACCACGCATGACATCCGCGAGGGTTGTGTGTTGGAACGACCAAAAGTGATATACAATAAAAACACCGGCAAATTTGTCATGTGGTTTCATCTGGAATTCAAGGACACGCGATACCGAACCGCGCGTAGCGGCGTGGCCGTGGCCGATAACGTCACTGGCCCGTATGCGTACATAGA
>CAYSNA010000483.1:0-4077 GCA_964432185.1 uncultured Cytophagia bacterium | reverse complement strand
GTTGATAAAAATTTTTATGCCACGCTTTTTGGCGTATTGAAAAAGTATGGCATATTCTTTCTGATACTGTTTGATGAGTGATTTCAACGTGTCGTCGTAAAAATCGAATACGACGAGATGGGCCACATCATCCATGGAAATGGCATTGTAGCCGAGTGCTGCGACCGTGTCGATGAAATGCCGGAATTCTTTGCGAATTTCATGAAAATGCAAAGTGTCCAATTCGTCCGTTACCTCAAGATGAGAAAAGGGAATTTTCGACCAATTGACCGTCGTTCTGTTATAACCTTTGAAAAATGGTCCGATCGCATCAATAATGAATAGTTTCATTGTACTTTCCTGAAAATTGTGCTAAATTTATGAAATATAAAATGGCATGTTTAAGTTTACATAATTTGCAATTCATAAAATATTAAATTACGAAATGTATTTTTCAAACCAAAATTGAAAGGAACAATCATGGTAAGTGAAATTGGTGAAACCGCGGGAAATGTGTGGCGCTATCTGAAAGAGAATGGCGACACAACCATTACCCAATTGGCTAAGAACGTTGAAGACGACGATTTTTTGATTGCGGCGGCGCTCGGCTGGCTGGCGCGAGAGGACAAAGTTGAGGTCTTTGCTAAAGGTCGTTCAAAAGCAGCGCGACTCAAATAAATTCGCCTGACGGGCACAGATATAAAAAAACTCGCTTCGTTGGAAGCGAGTTTTGAAAATGCCGTTTGTTGAATTGTCGAAGAAGCGCCGGAGACGCTGAGCCCCCGGTGCTTTGCCGTCGTTTTACTTCATCAGAATCATCTTTTTCATGCTGCTAAAACTGTCGGCAACCTGAAGTTTATAGAAATAAACACCACTCTCCAGCGTTGATCCATCAATAGTCACATGATAATCGCCGGCGTTTTGCACGCTGTTGACAACCTGTTGGACTTGGCGTCCAAGTATATCGAATACGGTCAGTGTCACGTGACCCGCCTGTGCGAGTGAATACTCTACTGTGGTCGACGGATTGAACGGATTCGGATAATTTTGCGACAGCGAATAGGTCGCAGGGGTCATCTCTCTATCCATTACGGCGTTTGAAACGCTCGGTACGTGAACACCGGGCGTGTAGGCGTAAAAATCGATATCATACGCACCCGATTGTGGCGTGGCGCCGCAGCCCATGGCGATATAGGAACCGGTAAAATCCGATCCGGTCCCCGCTGTTGTATTAAAAGATTGCGGTTCGGCGCTGCCATCGACATAGACGTCAACCTTATGAGTAGCGCCGCCGGTGGTGTCCTCGGCCGCCTGGATGGTGATCCAGAACTCGTGCCACACGCGCGGATCGAGTTCGACAAGGCAGACGGATTCCGGATCAAATGTGGAATCATTCGCCGCGCCCTGCCAGTTGACGTTTGCTCCACGGCGGTTCATGACCAGGCCTTCTTTCATCAGCACGCTGTCCAGATAGGCGTGATCGGTCTGTACCGCGAGGCAGAAAGAGATTGTGCCGCCGGCTAATTGATGCACCGAAAAGTTACCCTTGCCGCCATCGTGTACAATATAACCATCACCGGTTGGGTTCCAATCATCCGGGCCTTCGCCAGTGTCCGGATGCCAATCATCAAGCTCAAAACCGCCGCCGGGTACGGCAACACGACTGCGGAAGCTGATGGTGATACCGTCATCAAGCAGGGTCGAGTCATTGTCCGGCGCATCGTAAGTGGTGATATTGTAGCCGAGATAGACTTTTCTATTTGTCGGATCGGAGAAACCGTATTGTCTGGGATCCCCGGGATCTTGAATACGGATGAATGTGGTCGTATCTCCATCGACGACTTCTGTATAATCGGTCACGCCGCCCGGCATGCCATCGCCAATTGTCGAGCCATCCCAGGCATCGGAGCCATTATTGTGACTCCAGAATCCGTCCAACGCGAATTCGTCGTCATCGCCCCATTGATCACCTTCTAGTTTATAGGTCCACCCGCCCTCCGGTGGATCATAAATGACGCCGCCCCAACTCTCAGCAGCCCAAAAAATGAATAAAATGATAACCCAAATACTGCATTTTGAAGCCTTTCCCATGGTGTTCCTCCTTTTGGTTAAAGGATCAAGACAAACGGCATTTTCAATGGCATGTATATTTTGTTTTATCTATTTAAACATTGTCGTAACTGATGGAGAGTACACATATTATCATCAGAAAACAAAGGGGAAACCGTCAGCTAACCGTCAAAAACATTATTTTAACAGTATCGATCCTTCACATTCAAATTATAAAAATTAAATCAAATATTACAAAGTGTTATTTTCTTAACCTAAAATTTACAATGAATTTAAATTGTGTCTTTATATATTGTTGTGCGATAGAAAAGTATTTTAACTTTTACAGCATCACCAATTAAAGCTTCACAGGCCTTGCAAAAGTCAGCCTCAATGTTTATAATGTGCGAGGCGAACTCGTCGACAAATTGATCGACTCGAACAGAGCGCCGGTGACTACTCGGTGGATTTTGATGCTTCCGATCTTCCCTCCGGTGTTTACATGTATGAACGTGAAGCCGCGCCGTCAACTGGCGCGACGTTCCACGACGTCCAAAAAATGACCAGCGTAAAGTTGAACCAAGAGAGAATTGTTTTGAAATTTCCCACATTTATCCTGCTGTTGTTCCTGTTAATTTTTTCAAACGCCCAAATTTTCAGTGCGGATGTTCGCTATCTTTATCCAAAACCTGATGCTGAACTTGTCTCGGCAGAGTCAAGAATTTTCCTCCGATTCGCGGACATTGCTGCAACATCGATTTCAAATTTTGACGATTTCATAACCGTCCAAAGTGACGGTCAATGGATAGCCGGAACGACTCAATTGGCGGCGGACGATCAGACTATTTTTTTCAGTCCGCAAGAACCGGGAGCTTTGATTCAAGTGCACATCAAGCCCGTGGTGAACGGCGCCACGGTTGCGAGTCTGTCCTATCCGTTCAAGATTGCCGGGCATGAATTGGAGGTTGAACCAAAAGAAGAAGAAGCGCCGCTGTCCACACCGGCCTCCGAGGAGCTGCCCGGTGCCGGGCCGCGCATTATGCCAAACGGTGTGTCGGTGCCGAGCGATTTCCCGCATGTGACGGTCACCACGAACAAGCCGGATAAGGTTGGCGACGGCTATATTTTTCTGCACAATATTCGCGACCGCGCGCCCTACAATATTATTTTTGATAACGACGGCTCGCCGGTCTGGTACGAACGCTGGGCATCGAACGAATTGCGACGGGATTTTGCCGTGCAAAAAAACGGCATGATCACCATGACGACGATGCTGAAAGAAAAAAAGTATCTCGGCTACGATGAAAATTTTACTCTTGTTGACGAGTTCAAAACGGCCGACGGTTTTACGCATGACGGCCACGAGTTACAGGTGCTGGAGAACGGCAATTATCTGATCATCGGGCGCCGCAATATAAAGGTGGATGTGAGCAGATATGTGCCTGGCGGTTTGTCGGGCGCCATTGTTGAGGAAACCACCGTGCAGGAGTTTACTCCCGATCATCAACTTATTTTTAACTGGCCGGCGCTGGATAATCTGGCTGACGGCGTCCCATATCTTCAAATTGATGATCCGCGGCAAAAGTTTTTTCGCTTTCCGCACTTTAATGCCATCGATGTGGACAAGGACGATGGCCATCTTCTCATCTCCAGCCGCATGTTGAGCGAAGTCACCAAAGTGGATCGGCACACGGGGGACATTATCTGGCGCCTTGGCGGGCAGCATAGCGATTTCGAGTTCGTCAACGATCCGCTCAAAGGCTTTAGCTGCCAGCACGATATCCGCACCCTCGGCAACGGTGATGCTGTTGACACCCGCATCGGTACCCACGCTCGTGATCGTCGGTACGCCGTCGTTGTCGGTGATGGTCCCTGTACCCGTCACGGTTCCCACGGTGAGGGTAAAGTTTTCGGTCGGTTCATTGACGGTGTCATTGACCGTCGGGACGGTGACCGTGAAGCTGGTCACGCCGGCCGGTACGGTGACTTTACCCGTCGTGCTGTCGTAGGCCACGCGCGGGCCCTTGTCGATGACGCCGACCTTGCCGG
>CAYSNA010000482.1:0-4084 GCA_964432185.1 uncultured Cytophagia bacterium | reverse complement strand
GATTTTGTTTGAATACGCGAAGAACGTGTGGTCGTTTCAATCGGACGTTTTTTTGATTGTAATGATGTGTCATAAAAAATTTAATTTTTGACGATTTTTTCGTGGACATTTACAATAAAGTTCTTATCTTGACTTTAACGTTTACGTTTAACAGTTTACAAACAAGTTGTGAATTAATAAAAGGAGGTGCGCGGCAAAAATTGACACACCCATTTTTTTTAACCTGATCAAACAATGAAAATTTGGGTTCATTCTAATTCATTCATGACCGTGGTACAAAACTTTGGAGGCATCCATGAAGAAATTGTCAAAGATTATGTTGTGTGTAGCAATCGTAGGACTGATGAGTTTTGCATTGACCGGTGTTGCTCAAGCCGAGACCATTGGCTGGGTTGGTGGCGCCACCTGGATTGACAGTACAGGCTATTTTAACGAACAACCATTTATCGATTTGCTGGAAGGCGCCGGTTATGATGTTGTTATGATGCTCGATACATTGCGAGGTGTCCCGATGACGACCGAGCAACTGGACCTTGCGGAAAGTGTCGATTTGCTCATCGTCGGTCGTACAACAAATAGTGGCGACTATAACGATCCTCTCGGCTGGAACTCGATCACCAAACCGTTGATCTTGTGCTCCGTTTATCTGTCACGTAACAGCCGCTGGTTTTGGTTCAACACGGCTAACCTGATCAATAATGGTCGTAGCGGCGCTCCGGGATATATTGCGGTTGATCCGCAACATCCGATTTTCGCTGGTGTCACTCCTGAAGCCGATGGTCTGTATTATCCGCTCGATCCAACTATCGGATGCGGCAATACGTCGTTGCACAATTGGAATGATGCCGGTGATGACGGAACGATCATCGCCACCTTTGCGGCGCCAGACTCTGTGGCTCCAGTGGATGATCCCATTGCCATCGCTTATTGGCCGGCAGACGCCGGTTTTTACCCGGAAACGGATCAATTCGCCGGCGCACCGCGCTTGCTCTTCCCCTGCGGCACGCAAGAAGATGCGAATATTTGTCCTCAGCAAGGCTTGTACAACCTCACGCCGACTGGCGATCAAATGTTCCTCAACGCCGTTGCTTTTATGCTGGGCAAAGAGGTCGCTGTGGCTGAAAATCCGTACGACATTCCGGCCGATTTTAATCTCGCACAAAACTACCCGAATCCGTTCAATCCGTCCACCACAATCGAGTTCTCTTTGCCGTCTGCCACAAATCTTCGCTTGAACGTGTACAACATGCTTGGCCAAAAAGTGGTCACGCTGGCGGATAAATTTTATCAAGCCGGCCAATACTCGGTGAGCTGGGATGGACGCGACGCGTCCGGTCACATGGTTGAAACCGGCGTTTATCTCTACAGAATCGAATCAGCCAACATGACCATGTCGAAAAAAATGTTGCTGATGAAATAAGTGAACGTGCTAGAATTTGTCGTACCCGTTGAAGGTGTGCGACACATGTTTGTCTGACAACCATTTTTTTGTTATTCCAACGCGGACCTCTTTGCGGAGGGGTCCGCGTCTTTTTTATATAGCGCTCAATACTAGTGATGGAACCTGACTCCGCAACTCAAGTTCAACAGGTTACCATAGATGAAAGGTTTTTTTGAATGCGACGTACAAGTTTACTTTTTTTACTTTTATGTTTGTCATGGCCCGTGTATTCGATTGTTATCAATGAAATCGTTGCGGCCAATAGCAGCATCAATGCTGACGCGGACGGTGATTTTTCGGATTGGCTGGAATTGTATAATGACGGGAGCTCGGCCATCAATTTAAAGGATTTTTCTCTGAGTGATGATCCGAACCAGCCGCAACAATGGACCTTCCCCGAACTTTTGGTGCAGCCGGGAGACTATCTGCTCGTCTGGTGCTCCGGCAAGGATCTGTTGACTGCTCAACTTCATACCAATTTTCGACTGAGCCGAGACGGCGAGTTTGTTATGCTGTCCGATGCTGCAGGCGTCATTGTTGATTCGTTGACTTTTCCCGCGCTGCAAACGGATTTTTCCTATGCCCGTTTCCCCGATGCATCCAATACTTTTGTCCTGACCAATGAGGCGACACCGGCGGCGGCCAATTCTGCCGGGCAGCAAAACGTCTTTGCCGCCGCGCCGACGTTTTCGAAAATCCCTGGCTTTTATGACGCATCGCTTCAAGTCGAGTTGTCTACCGCCACGGACGGCGCAGACATTTATTACACGCTGGATAGAACCGATCCGGATTTGAACAGTAGACTCTACACCGGAGCCATTCCGGTCACCACCACCACCATTATTCGCGCTGTGGCCATTAAGGACGGCATGCAGCCGAGCGCCATCGCCACACAAACGTTTTTTGATGCTCCGACGCCCGACTTGAACGACCTGCCGGTGTTATCGCTGGTCACCGATCCCGATAATTTGTGGGATGAATCCACCGGAATTTACGCCAACCCGCTGGAATCCGGCGATGAGTGGGAACGGCCGGTATCCGTCGAGTTTTTCCAGCAGGGCGGTGAGTTTGCTTTTTCAACCGGCGCCGGTATTCGTATCCACGGCGGCGCCTCGCGCATGCCGGAAAAGAGCGCAAAAAAATCGTTTCGCCTCTATTTTCGCTCCGATTATGGCGTGAGCGAGCTGGGCTATCAAATTATCCCCCACACTGAACGAAATAATTATGATTGCCTGGTGTTGCGCGCCGGTTTTAATGACGCCTGGATTCATTGGCTCGATCTCGAACGCGAACAAACGACGTATGTACGCGATGGCTTGGTTCGAGATGTGTATCACAGCATGGGGCATCCGGCGTCGCATGGTGATTATGCGCATCTTTTCCTCAATGGCGAGTACTGGGGCTTGTATAACATCTCCGAGCGTTACGACGATGATTTTGGCGATGAACATATTGGCGGCGGTGATTGGGATGTCATCAAGCCCGGCGCCGACAGTGACAAAAACGCCATTGAAGCCACCGAGGGCGATCTGGATGCCTGGAATGATTTTTACAATTGGTTCCGCGGCAGCAGTCTGGCCAGCAGCTCGCGATACGAAACGCTGAAAACATATGTCGATCTGCCGAGTTTTATCGACTTTTACATTCTCAACATTTTTTCACAAAACTATGACTGGCCGCGGCACAATTGGTACGCCATTCGAAACCGTGAGAACGGCTTGTGGATTTTTCTACCGTGGGATTCCGAGTACGCCTTTGGCAGCGGTAACCGACCTTACAGCTATACAATGAATATGTGGGACGTCATTCGTGGACAGACAAATTATCCGCTGCCGCTGTTGTATGACAAGTTACAGGAAAATGCCAATTTTCGCGCGGATGTCGCCGCCCGCTTTGCCGAACTGGTGACGAGTCAATTGAGTGCCGAACATATCCTCGTTTTTCTGGAAGCTCGACTTGAACAAATTCGCACCGCCATTCCGTTTGAAGCGGACCGCTGGGGTTCGGTTCGCGAACCCGATGTTTACGGTTATGAGGATTGGCTTGCCGCGGCTGAAAGCATGCGCGAATTTATCCGCAACCGAACGTCCGTGCTGATGGGCCAATTGCCCGCTGAAGGATTTGAACTGCCCGGCGCCGAACTCCCGGACGGCTGGCGTAACCGCGATGTCGGCGATGTCGGCACCGCCGGTTTTGTCACTTATAATGACGGCCTCTTTACCATCACTGGATCGGGGTTAGATATCTGGGGCAGCAACGACGAATTCCATTACGTCTACAAATCCGTGACCGGCGATGTGGATATCCGCGCCCGTGTTCTGGCCGTCTCCAACACCGACGAATGGGCCAAGGCGGGCATTATGATTCGTGAAGTCAACAGCGATGCGTCAAAAAATGTCTATGTTGCCGCCACACCGCGGCGCATTACCTTTCAACGCCGCACCGAAACCGGCGGCGAGACGGTGAGCACCAAAGTGGAAGATACCAGCACGCCGCGCTGGTTAAGACTCGTTCGCCAGGGCGACGAGTTCTCGGCCTACGAATCCGCCGATGGACAGGCCTGGAACCTCATCGACAAGGTTACATTTTCCCTGCGCAACAGCGCACAGATCGGCCTTGCGGTCACGGCTCATAACGACGGCG
>CAYSNA010000481.1:0-4105 GCA_964432185.1 uncultured Cytophagia bacterium | reverse complement strand
TCACAAAATAGATTCCGCTTGGCATCCGAGCGGCGTGCCACTGAAACTCGTACGTCCCTTGCGCCAGCAGGTCATTCACCAGCGTGGTGACGAGTTCTCCGGTCGAATTAAAAACCTGTACGAGTACTCGGCGAGAATCGGGTAGATCAAATCGAATGATCGTTGATGCATTAAAGGGATTGGGATAGTTTTGATAAAGGCAAATGGTCGTTGGCAGAATCTGCTGTCCCTTTACCGATGTCGGTCCGGAAAATAGAAAATCCGTGTTGGGGATGTCCGGCAAAGCAATGGGTTGAGCGTACAAGTAAGCGCCGTCAGGATTAAAGTCGCCGATGAGCTCCCGGCGATAATCGTAAAGCCGTTGCATCTGTGCAGCGCCAAGTTGTGGGTAACACGCCGTAAAACAGGTGGCGTACAGGTAGACAATCTCTCCATCCAATTCGCCATACGTTTGCATCAAATCAATAACGGACGAGCTGTCCGGTACTTGTCCGTCGATGAATTGTCGCAACAGGATCGAGACGCTTTCGCGGATTTTCACAATATCCAGTAAAAACGGCTTTTGCATTTCCACCAAATTTTTCACCGATTCAGCCGCATCCTCCGGGATGGTCTGCAAAAAGGCATTGCCATAGTCAGCCGTGATATTGGTGCCAATGGAATAATTGGGATTGCCGACCGCCGGCGCGTCTTTGAGGTAAAAAGAGCCGAAATAGGTGCCCTGGCGCTCGGGGCAAAAATAAACGTCCGCCTCCACCGAGCCGGCATACCAACTGAACAAATCACCGCCATAGGTCATGACGGCCACTTTTTCATCTTTTGACATGCCTTTCAGTTTTTCGGGCTGCTCAACCTCCGGCCAGTCGACCATGCCTTTTCCCACCATCGCATCGAGATACGCTTTTTGATCCGCCGAGAGTTCGCGTATTATTTTGCCCATCACCCTGGCGCGTTCGTAGCTGATTTTTCCATCCAGTTTGTAGAGCTCCGCGGAACAGGCTTTCACCGCTTGACGATCAAGTTGAGTTGTTCCGGAAGGCAGATCGTTTTCCAGCAATCGCCGAAACGCTTTCATCAAAACAAAACGGTCATACGCGTATTGATTGATCGAATTGACCTGAGAGCGCGCCAACGAAATCAACTCATTCAATTGATTCTCGGTCAAAATATACAACATGTTTAGAGACGCCCTGGTCAAAAAGTCCGTATTGTGGCCCATTTCCGAAGGATCATTATCACGCAGATACTGAAAGCCCCAGAAATCCGCGACTTTGCCGGGTGGAAAAAACGAATCCGCGCCAATGGATCCGGTAAAAAATGCCAGACCGTCAAAGGCAATGGTGTTGCGCTGCGCTCCATCAGAAAGCGTTTTTTCGATGGTGAATTCTTGCGAAAAGCCGATATTTACAAGAACAGGAATGGACAACAGCAACACATAAAAAATCCAGGATGAAAAACGCTCACGCATATACATCTCCTTTCAGAAATTTTTCCACTCTGAAACAACAGAGGTTTCAGACGCAGCCTCATTTTAAATACAAAAGTCGCATGATTTTCGTATCATCGACTACATTCATTTTATAAAAATAATAACCCGAGGGCAAAAACCTGTTATCGTGTTGTTCGGGCGAAAAAACAACACGATACTGTCCCGCATTTTGCCACTCGTCCACCAGAGTAGAAACGTGCCGCCCGGTAATATCATAAATATGCAGTTGCACGTTCGCGGTGGGTTGCACGGTATATTCAATTGTGGTGGAGCTATTAAACGGATTGGGGTAATTTTGCTTCAAGCTGAAATCATTGTGAGACACATGCCCCAATTTGGCAGATGGTGCGGCAGTGTTTATGGACGGTATGACGTAAGAGTAATCCACAATACCATTGATGCGCCCTTTATTCTCGTTTTCATCCTGCGGTAAATAGGCTCGTACATAATCGACAGTGACTTGAGAAGCGGACACATTGACGCGGAGATGTCCGGAATTGGGCAGGATATCGCCCGTTATGTAACCGTACTCTTCCGCTTGTCCCGCATTCTTATAGTTAGGATGACTGGGCTGCGGTACGAGTTGATAAACAATCCCGTCCAGTTCCTGTCTGGCAAAAAAATGATCGTGGCCATGGAAAAAAATAGTGACCTTGTTTTGCGCCATGAGCTGGTGAATCGGTTTGCTCCAACCAGGACGTTTTTCATCAAAGCCCCAACTGCCGTCTTGATTCAATCCGCCCATCTCATAAAACTGAACATACTCGGCGCCACCGCGACCTTCGGCATCCTTCCCGCCGATCACCTGATGACAAAAAACAAACTTGAACGCGGCATGGCTGGTTTCGAACGTATGTTCGAACCAGCGATACTGTTTTTCACCGAGGGTCCAGCTCCAGTTGTCGTTAGTACGCCCCGGTTTGATGGTCGTGCACCAATAGGGATCAAGCACCACGAACAGCGCATCGCCCCATTCCCAGGCATAATAATTTTCGCGCTGCCCGACGAACTTTACCGAATCCTCATTGCCGGAATAGAACGCGTTTGGCCGCGGATTCGGATAAAACAATTTTCTCGCTTGCGTCGCCCACACCGCCATGTTTTCGGCGCTGCCATCCAGTTCCCAGCCACATTCGCCCTCATGATTGCCGATGACTAAAAATAATGGTACGGAATGACAGATCGAATCATAATAACCACGAAACAAAAGATGCCGATTCACGATTGTATGATAAGTTATTAGGCTTCCCGGATTGATTTCAGGAATTTTATCCGACATGAAATTATCGCCAAGATCGATGAGAAAATCGGGATTGTCCGTCAAAATATTCTGCAATGTTCGCCGGTAAATTTCCGGATTGGACTGTTCATCGAGATGGGGATCAGCTTCCACAGCAAAGGTGAACGCGCTGCCTCGCGGTCGCTGCGTGTGAAAGGTGTGCGCCTGGCCCAATTCAAACTCTGAAGCGCCGGATCGACGATAACGCATCCGATAATAATATCGGCAATTCGGCGCAAGCGAATCGATCATCACGTTGATGGATTCTCCACCCTGGAAGCGCCTGGTATCCGTTCGCTTCTTATAATTCGATGATTCAGTGCCATATTCAAAATAGACATCAAGATCATTCCTCGCATGGGCATTGATTGTAATTGATTGATCCGTCGGACGCCCCAGCAATTCCGTAGATACAAAAGCAGAATCGATATCAACGATTTTTGAATGAGAAAATTGTGGTGGTTCGAATGCCAACACGTTGTTGAGCGCGTGCAATAAAGTGAATCCAACCAGTAAAACTATTCTGTTCATTGTATCAAAATCGCCTTTCTTAATTCTCGAAAAACATCGGATTTTAGCTCATAAAAATAAAGTCCTGATCCAACCTGCCGGCAATGATCATCCAGGCCATCCCAAAAAACAGTATGTTCACCCTCATTTAATTTTTCGTGCAGCACGGTTCTGACCAGTTGTCCAAGCGAATTATAAATTTTTAGCGTCACCCGCTCTTCAACATAAAGTTGAAAAGAAATTCGAGTGGTCGAGTTAAATGGATTGGGGTAATTTTGATCGAGTTTGAATTTTTTGGGTAATTCATGTTGTGATGATACAAAAGTAACATTCGCCTGAATGGTGTAGGAATAAGCCACTTCTCCATTGGCATGTTCTGATGTCTCATCCTGTGGAAGAAAAGCACGAATGTAATCAACGATAACTTGTTGATCCGACACCGTCACTCGCAGGTGACCCGAATTTTTCAAAATTTTCGCTGCAGGATAATCCTCCTCATTCTCAGCGCCAACATTGTACGTCGCATCGGAGGGCATGGGGCATTCCTGGTAAACGATGCCGTCGAGCTCTTCTTTCGCAAACAGGTGGTCGTGTCCCTGAAAGAAAATCGTCACGCCGTTATCGACCATGAGTTGATGGATCGGCTTGTCCCAGCCCGGGCGTTTAATGTCAAATTCCCAAACACCCTTCTGGTTAAAACCGCCCCATTCAAATTTGTCCGCCCAAATGACGCCGCCTCGTGTTTGACCCAGAACATGGTGGATAAAGACAAATTTAAATGTCGCACTGCTCCTTTCAAGCGTCTCTTTGAACCAGTGATATTGTTG
>CAYSNA010000480.1:0-4105 GCA_964432185.1 uncultured Cytophagia bacterium | reverse complement strand
TTTCTAAAAAATACGACAACCACCCTGGGCACGGTTGCCCTTTCCGCTCCTTTGGCCAAGGTTTTTGCTCGTGATAACTATAAGAGCAATACCTTGCGTTCCCTTAACAAACACCAAGCCCCATCCCAGGTATTTTTTACAAATGATATTAGCGCCAACGGATTGTTAAATATCTATTCCCGGCTGGTCTTGAATAAAGAATTGACCGGCAAGGTTGCCGTCAAGCTGCATTCAGGTGAGCCGGGAGGTCACTATTTCCCGGATCCAAACCTCATTAAAGACCTGGTTCAGTCCATTAACGGGACAATTGTTGAATGCAATACGGCTTATGGCGGCGGCCGCGCGAACACGAGCGCCCACAAACAGGTGATGATCGATCATGGTTTTGCCGCTATTGCGCCCACGGATATTATGGATGAAGAAGGCTATATCAGTTTGCCGTTTCCAAACGGCACACGCATCAAGGAAGATTTTGTCGGATCACACTTTGTCAATTACGATTCGTTCCTGATTCTGTCCCACTTTAAGGGACATGCCATGGGCGGATATGGCGGCGCCATAAAAAACATGTCCATCGGTATAGCATCCATGCCCGGAAAGTGTTGGATACATTCTTCTGGCAATAGCATGAGCAGTCCGTGGGGTGGTGCTCAGGATCCTTTTCTTGAATCCATGGCCGAAGCCGCCGGTGCTGTTATTAACAGTCTGGAAAACAGAATCTTGTATATCAATCTCATGAACAATCTGTCCATCGATTGCGACTGCAATGGCCATCCTGCCCCGCCGGAGCTGGATGATATTGGCATTCTGGCATCGCTCGATCCCGTGGCGCTGGACAAAGCCTGTCTTGATTTGATCTATGCGGCTGATGCACAAAAAAGTGCCTCATTGCGACAACGTATCGAGTCGAGAAACGGTTTCCATACGCTAGATCATGCTGAAGCCATTGGACTTGGCAGCCGGACCTATGAATTCATTGATATCAATGCATCGAACGGCGTTGATTCTAAAGATCACGAGATTTCAAAGTTTGTTTTAAATCCGGCGTATCCAAATCCATTTAATCCCAACACAACACTTTCTTATGTGCTGGACTCTGCCTCATTTGTCGATTTGTCAATCTATAATGCAAAAGGACAATTGGTCGATTGTCTTTGTAAAGAGACACAAAACGCAGGACACCATTCTTATCGATGGAATCCCAATGGGATAAGCACTGGCCTTTATTTTATTAAATTAACAGCGGATAATTATATCGATATTCAACGTTGTGTTTATTCACAATAATGCCAAGTCAGCAGTGTGGAACGCTTTTAGTGACGAGTAACTTTTTAAAGGAGGAAAGAAACAATGAATTTCAAGTCTAGCGTCAGGCTTTTTCCCCTGATTTTTTTATGTTTTTTAACGGTTGTTTTTGCGCAGTATCTTGGTCCAAACCGAAACAGCACATCTCCGCAAAAAGGCATTTTAAGAACCTGGCCGGAGGGCGGCCCCGACGTTTTATGGACAGTTGATGTCGGCAAGGGTTATGGCGGCCCGGCCGTCAAAGACGGCAAGGTGTATTTACTTGATCGTGACGATGAGGTTGGCGATAATCTCCGTTGTTTCGACCTGACGTCTGGTAAAGAGTTGTGGAATTTTCAGTATGATGCTCCCGGCTCGGTCATGTTTCCCGGCTCACGCAGCGTACCGACTTTGGACGGCAAGTACGTCTATTCATGCGGTCACAACGGCGACCTCTATTGCACAGATATTAATACGCACAAACCTGTGTGGACTAAAAATACCTGGACCGATTTTGGTGGACAACCCGGCAGAGGGCAGGAGGGATTTCAACAAGGCCGCTCTGCAGGTAGTTTCCCGATATGGGCCATTACTCAGTGCCCGCTTGTGTATGGTGACTTGGTTATTGTTTTATCCCAGGCTCCTGATGCCGGTGCCGTTGCCTATAATAAGCTCTCGGGTGACCTCGTTTGGAAAACAGCCAATCTTGGTAATGAATCTTATGCCAGTCCTGCCGTCGTAAAAATAGATGGACAGGATCATATCGTTGTGGTTATTTCCTCGACAAATCCTTTTGGAAATAGAGATTTGCCACAAACGATGGGACGTGTTGTGGGCCTCGAACCGAAAACGGGAAAAATCCTTTGGGATTATGACAAGTGGCATTGTCACATTTCGGTGCCGAGCGCCGTGGATGCCGGCGATAACAAAGTGCTGGTTGTGGGCGGATATGAATTGGGCGCGGTTATGATAAAGGTTGAGAAACAGGCCGATGGCAGCTACGGCACAACAGAAGTTTTCAAGACTGAAGAATTTGGCGATCAAACCAAACCGCCGATTCTCCATAACGGTTATTTCTATGCGCAGTTCGGTACAAACAGCACCCGCGACGGTTTGACCTGCATGAACATGGACGGCGAGATTTTGTGGAAAACCAAACGCGAACCGGATTTTAATAAAGGCAGTATGATTTTAGCCGATGGGCTGATTTTGGCAACGGACGGTGAAAAAACATTATATCTGATTGAGCCTGATCCATCCGGATTCAAACCGCTTGTTTCGGCAGAAATGCTTACGGTTGAAGAAGCCGGGGATGATCGAATGGCTCGGCGGTTTGGCAAACAGAATTGGGCGCCCATCGCGCTTGCGGATGGCAAACTGTTGATTAGGGACCAAAGCCGGATGATCTGTGTCAAAGTTGCAAAATAAGAATTTTATCCTTTTCCTTAACTCCGTAATGGGACGCGATAATACGTTTCTCATTACTCCTCGAAGCCCCCGGGAACTCCCATCCCGGGGGTGTTTTTTCAGTCTTGTTATCGGTTCGTATGAGCAAATTTAGTTATGAGAAAAGTTAAAGAGGTATTATCACAAAGTCTAGTTTGTCCCTCTGATGCTTCACTTCGTTCTGCTCTCACTTTTCCAAGGCCTTTTTTTCGGTCTCCCGTCTCCCTGGTCCTTTTTCCCTTCTCTCTTTTATCTTTCCACTTTTTACTTTCTTCCAATCCCAATTTTTCCAATATTTTAAAAACCTGCACAAATTCTGGCGGAATCATCACCAGCACGGAATGAACCATGAAACTCTGTCTCAAATTCAACCATAAAGTCGTCAAAGATTATTACGCGGCGGCTCGTTCAACTAAAAATGTTTAACAAGTACGGCAGACGCATCGTCATCCCCGTCCACATCACCTATTGCCACCTGACCCCCTCAGCATAAAGCGACGTCACCAATAAATACACACCCCGGCTATCACCAGCATCCCGTATATTCGCTTTGCCCAAAGAATCCCCATGCTCACCGACGTCCAGTCTAAATAGTCCTGCGCTTTCTGGGCCAGCGTACCTAAAAATACGATAACACCGCAACGATCTCTGCTATCGACCACAGCCATTCGTCAACGAAACATCGCGCATTGAATTTCTGATTGAGTTATACAACCAATACACCGCGGGATTGTTTATGAAGGAAAAAAAGAAAAAACGCTCTTAAAATTGTCCTGCACAGAACAAAGAACGAACAACCGTGCGACGCACCTCCAGATGTTGTCGAAAAACCAAGTCACCGCAGGTGTGCGACAAATAAAAAAGGGGGGAGGGTAGCCCGTGCCGAGTGACCGCGACACGCCAATCCTATAATCCGGCCGTGCCCCGCGCGGGTGCGTAGATTGAAACTCGAACCATAAACTAGTTACGAAATTTGGCTCACCCCATTTGCGCCATCCTCGATATCTTTTGTTCAATAAAAGAATAACTCAAAGAATTTACGAATGACCGAGAAATGTATATGAAATATCTTGACTGCACTGAATATCTTTGCCATTATATTTTTTTTCCTTTATCCTGTATTACCCTTACGCGTGTTGCTGGTCGTGGTTCTTGCAGCGGTTATCGCGATCTCTTATTTTACCTGGAAGTTTGTTGAGCTGCCGTCAATTGCTCTGGCAAGGATCGTGAAGCGCAATTAAAGGAAATCGGATAATGGACAAGCTAATTACTCATGAGAAAAAGTCAACGGCTTTTGTACGAATCAACTCTGCGCCCATACACTCTGCGCGAACCAATTTTGAATCGGCGTCGTTCCAACTCTGGTCGGCTCCCA
>CAYSNA010000479.1:0-4105 GCA_964432185.1 uncultured Cytophagia bacterium | reverse complement strand
GTTTGTCGCGGCCCAGACAGCGGTGCGTTCATTACAAATCACAATATTGATATTATTTTTCACACACGCTTCAACAAAACGGGTATGAAACGGCCAGGCAGTGCCGTCGAACGCCGGCGTCACATCATCCCATCCGTAGACGTTCGGCGTTTGCTCATACCACTCCCAGCGATGGTACTCGCGCACCCACGAGGCCACTTTGGCCAGCCGTTCGATTATGCCTCGATCGTACGCCGCCGCATTGGTATTAATGCCGACAAAATCGCCGACAGTGCCGTGATATGGTTTTGCAAGAATGCTGTAGGTCAGGAAAAGAAAAATGAATAGAATGAATTTCATGTACTCCCTCTGGAAATCAAAATTGGTGGCGGATGGTTAATCAGAATATAACAAAGTTTCTTAATGTTGAAAGAACTAATTCACTTTCGGATTTAATAGATCAAAATCAAATTTCACGTTAAAACCTATACCTCTCCGGTTTTATATCGTTGCGAAAAATTTAAAGAATGCCTATATTTCTTTTCAATTTTTGGATTAATAAAGAGCAGGACCTATGAGATTTTTTAATATACTTTTTTTGATGCTCACCGTATCGCTTTCCGGTTTTGCGGCGTCAACCATGAGCGGACGCGTCATTAACGCGACGCATGATAGTAGTGGTGTGCCTTCGGTCACGGTTCATCTGCAAAAGATGACCGCCCAGCAGCAAATGCCGGCGGACGTGGTCACGGCGCAAAGTGATCGCCGCGGTGATTTTCGCTTTGACCTCGACGTCGTGGAGACGGCGGCGACCTATTTTGCGGTCGTCGATTTTCAGGGCGTGCGCTATTTCAGCGATGGCGCTAAGCTTGGCAACGCGGCGTCAGACGTCTCAGTTGTTGTTTATGATTCAACCCATTCAACCGCCGGTGTGGATGCTTTTATGCATCACATCATCATCGATGATTTTGGCGATCTGCTGCAGATGCGCGAAACCCGCGTGTTGAGTAATCCAGGCAATAAGGCAATAACCGAAGCTGTCGTCGAGGAACATATTGGCCCGGCGCTTTTTCAATTTCGTTTGCCTGCTGCTGCGCTCAACTTTACACCACTCTCGTCGCGCGCCAACGAAGATCTGATCCAGCATGGACAATTCGCCATCGACCGCGGCATCTTTTTGCCGGGCAACAAAACCGTCAGTTTTGGCTATGAACTGCCGATGCAGAACAAGAATCTGCCGGTGACGATCAATGTCACACACGCGGCAAAAACATTTGATCTGTTTGTCAGCAGTGACAACATCAAAATCGACTCGCCGCAATTGACGGATAACGGACCGTTCGAGATCCGCGGCACGACCTACCACCGATATGGCGCGGCTAATGTTGATGCCGGCACGGACATCCGGTTTAACATCAGGCGGATCGGCCGAGCGGATCATGAGCAATCACCCACGGTCGCTATCGTGTTGACAACCGCACTGCTTTTGATCGGCCTGGCTGTTGGTTATATGAAAAAAGATCAGCGTGAAACCAAAGCGGATACCTCGGATTTGCCCGCACGAAAAAAAGAGTTGATTGAACAAATTGCCCGACTGGACGCCTCAGCGCATGGTGAGACAACCAACAAAGAAAAACGGCAAAATCTGATGATCGAATTGCAAAACATCGAGTTGCAGCTCACCGGTTCTAAAAAATCTCGCGCCAAAAAATGATTCAGGTCCACGAGATCACAAAATCATTTGGCTCAAAACGAGCGTTGGATGCGGTCAGTTTTTCCGTCGAGCACGGCGAGTACGTTGCATTGCTGGGCGCCAATGGCGCCGGCAAAACAACGCTGACGCGCATCCTCGCAACGCTGTCGCGGCCGTCTTCCGGCCATATCGAGATTGCCGGATTTTCTCCCAAAAAGGCGGCAAATCTCATCCGGCACAACATTGGTGTTATGAGCCACTACAGTTTTTTGTATGATGATTTGACGGCCGAGGAGAATCTTCACTTTTACGGTCGGATGTACAATGTCCACAATTTTAGGACAAAGTCCTCGGACCTGTTGAACCAGGTTGATCTTTTTTCCCGCCGCTACGATAAAGTCGGCACGTTTTCCCGCGGTATGCAACAACGATTATCTCTGGCTCGGGCGCTTTTGCATAATCCCCCCATCCTCTTGCTGGACGAGCCGTTTGCCGGCCTGGACATTAGCGCCGCCGAGATGGTCAAATCACTTTTGGATGAATTGATCGCCAATGACAAAACGGTGCTGCTGACCGTACACGACATTGATTACGCGCTTGAAAATTCCACCCGCTTATTGATCCTCAAACAGGGCAAACTGGTGGTGGATGCCCCGACTCGTGCCATGCAGCGCGAGCAGGTTCGGGAGGTGCTCATCGCATGAAAAAAACATTTAGCGATATTGCCACCATCATTTACAAAGATGTGCTCATGGAACTGCGCAGCAAAGATATTTTGCTCTCCATGTTGGTGTTCGCCTTGATCGTTGTCGCAGTCTTTAATTTTATTTTCGATCCAGGTTCGGAACAGATGCGCGCCACCGCGCCGGGCATCATGTGGGTGGCGATCATTTTTGCCGGCAATCTTGGGCTATCGCGATCCTTCGCGCGCGAACACGACAATGCGCTCATGCAGGGCTTGCTGCTCTGCCCGGTGGAACGCAGCAATATTTTCATTGCTAAACTAATTGGAAACGTCATTTTCATCAGTATCGTCGTCGCCATCTCGTTGCCGGTGATGATCATTTTATTCGATATTTCAATTAGCGGCGTATTGGGCTTGTTGATCCTGATCCTGTTTCTCGGCATTTTCGGTTTTGCCGGCGTGGGCACGTTGTTTTCGACGATCTCGGCCAACACAAAATCGCGCGAGGTGATGCTGCCGATTTTACTTTTTCCGGTCGCTATACCCATCATCTTGTCATCGACAAAAAGTACGACCTATTTGCTCAATGGCACAAACCTCGATCAGGTGTGGTCGTGGATCAAAATACTGATCGCTTTTGACGTTATTTTTACGGTGATCTGTTTTCTACTTTACGAATACGTTGTGGAAGAATAGGACGACTTATGAAAAAATCTTATCTGATGTGGAGCATCTTGTCGTACATCGGCATTATGGTCGCCTTGTACATGGCATTTTTGTACGCGCCGACCGAACGCACCATGGGCGATGTGCAGCGCATATTTTATTTTCATGTCCCGTCGGCCTGGGTGTCCTTTATTGCTTTTGGCGTTGTGGCCGTGGCGTCGATATTTTTTCTCGTCACCGGCAAATCACGCTGGGATCGCCTCGCGTACAGTTCGGCTGAGGTGGGGATTCTTTTTCTCACCCTCGTTCTCATCACCGGGCCGCTCTGGGCCAAACCGGTGTGGGGCGTCTACTGGACGTGGGACGCGCGGCTGACAACATCATTCATTTTATGGCTGATTTACATCGCCTATTTGATGTTGCGGAATTATGTCTCCGATCCGGAACGCGGGGCGCGGTTTGCCGCCGTATTCGGCATCGTCGGTTTTGTTGATGTGCCGATCGTTTATTTTTCCATTCGCTGGTGGCGCACGCTGCACCCATCCGCCGTTGTTGTCGGCGGTGAAGGCAGCGGCTTGGCGCCGGCCATGTTGCAAACTCTTTTGACCGGCGTTGCGGCGTTCACCCTGCTTTTTATCACATTATTGATTTTCCGCTATAAAAACGCCCTTCTTCACGACGAGCTGGAACACCTGAAAACATCAATTCAATCATGAGGATTTACCGTGAGTAATTTACATTTTTTATTTTTAGCCTATGCCGCCATTTGGACCGGATTGTTCATTTTTCTCCTGCAGATTGCCAAAAAGCTGACGCAGCAACAACGCGTACTGGATAGTTTAAAAGATGAATTGAAACGTTAGATCACGATATCTCGTGACGAGATTTCTTTTATCGAAGAAAATCAACAGGCTGAAAAAAATCCGAAGACATCTCCAGGCAGCAAACCGCCGAACATAATGTCGATGGTCGCCCATCCCATGGCATCTTGAGGCTAAAAAAAGGCGTCAACAAATCAGCCTAATGCAGCGCATGCAAGCATGACAGTCTGAAAAAGAAAGGAGGAGAATAGTCAGCTTTAA
>CAYSNA010000478.1:0-4127 GCA_964432185.1 uncultured Cytophagia bacterium | reverse complement strand
GTCGGCGCGACAATACGATCTGACAAATCCAATCGACTATAATTTTTTGACGAATTATGCCGAACGGTCGCGCCAACGCCTAACACTGATTGACTCGACCGGACTCGTTGTTTTTGATTCGAATGTGCCGCTCGATTCCCTTCGCTCTTTGGAGAACCATTTGAATCGTCCGGAAATCAGCATGGCCGACGCCCTGCATATCGGACAAAATCAGCGAGTCAGCGCCACGCTCCACCAATCCATGTACTATGCCGCTATACATTTTAGCGATTCGACATCGAGACTGCCCATCCGTTATATCCGGCTGGCTCTGCCATCAGTTGAAATTCAAAATGTGCTAAATACCGTCCGCTGGAAAACCATCTTTGGTGGTGGCATCGCGCTCATTCTAATTGCCGTCGTCAGTTTCATCAGCGCCAGCCGTATCACCTATCCGATTCAACAACTCGCCCAGATTGCCGAGCGGATTAAACGCGGCGATTACGATGCCCGATTTGATGTGAAAGGGCATGATGAGATTCACGAGTTGGCGGAGCTGCTAAACGATATGCTTGACCGCATCAGAAATGATCTCGTGCGCATGGAAAAACTCGAACTCGTCCGCACGCAATTTCTCGGCAATGTGTCGCACGAGTTGCGCACGCCCATTTTTTCCGTGCAGGGTTATCTGGAAACGCTAATGAACAATCCCGAGGCAGATCCGAAAAAATTGCAAAAGTTCATAAGAAAAGCTTATCGCCAGGCCGCACGACTGAACAGTTTGTTGACCGACTTGATTGATATCTCACGGATCGAATCCGGCGAAATGAAAATGACTTTTATCTCATTTGATGTGCATGACTGGATTGCCAAAATGGTGACAGATTTACAAGAGTCTGCGGCGGATAATAAAGTTCAAATCAAACTTGTCAATGATACGAACCAGCATGTCAAAGTTTTGGGTGATCGTGACCGGCTGAATCAGGTTATCAACAACCTGGCGACGAATGCGATCAAATACAATGTTCCGAACGGCAAGGTCGATGTTGGATATATCGTCCAGGATCGTAAAGTCGAAATATTTGTTTCGGATACCGGACGCGGCATTGAAAAGGAACATTTGTCGCGCATTTTTGAACGATTTTACCGGGTGGACAAAGAACGATCGCGTGAAGTTGGCGGCACTGGCCTGGGATTGGCGATCGTCAAACATATCACCGAAGCGCATGACAGTAAAATAGTCGTCGAGAGTGAGATCGGTGCGGGATCACGATTCAGTTTTCGGCTGCGCAAGGTCTAGCTGCGATAGAAAAACAACGGCCGTGAACATCGCCCCGCAGAACTTTTACGGCTGTGTTTAAGTTCTGCAATCCAAGGCGCGGGTCGGCATTTCGCAACGCCAATATACCATTCACTCAATCGGAATAGTCCGAATTTCACTCCTGTTGCATTCATACATAATAACAGTTTCCGAGAGGTTTTTTTGAAAAGAATACTCATCCTTTTTGCACATCCGGCGCTGCAAAAGTCACGCGTGAACATTGAGCTCATAAAGGGCTTGAATGCCATAAAGGACGTCACCTTTCATGATTTGTATGATGTCTATCCGGAGCTGGATATTGACATTCGCCGTGAGCAGGAGTTGCTTCTGCAGCACGATGTGATCACTTTTCATCATCCATTTTTTTGGTACAGCGCGCCGAGCATTATTAAAGAATGGCAGGATTTGGTCCTGGAACATGGCTGGGCCTATGGTCGTCAGGGCGGGGCGTTGCGCGATAAAATCATCTTTAATGTCATAACAAGCGGCGGGCGGCGGGAAGCGTATTGCGCCAAGGGCTATAATAACTTTACCGTGCGCCAGCTCCTCGCGCCTTTTGAGCAGACAGCCAATATGTGCAAAATGATTTTCCTGCCGCCGTTTGTTTTTCATGGCACACATTCCATCACCAAGGCCGAGATTCCACAATACCGACAACAGTATCATGAGTTGTTAATAAAGCTCCGCGATGACAAGATTGATTTTTCAAAGGCACGTTCGCTTGATTATTTGAACGATATATTAGAAGGATAACACCATGCATGAGGGCGGATTTTTTTACCAGGCATTTATTTATTTGACGGCCGCGGTCATTTCCGTACCGGTGGCGAAAAAGCTGGGGCTCGGCTCGGTGTTGGGATACCTCATCGCCGGCATCATCATTGGGCCGTACGTTCTCGGTTTTATCGGCGCCGAAGGACAGGACGTGATGCATTTTGCCGAGTTTGGCGTGGTGATGATGCTGTTCCTCATTGGGCTGGAACTTCAGCCGGCGATGATCTGGAAATTAAAAGGACCGATTCTCGGCGTGGGCGGCGCTCAAGTCGGTTTGACAACGCTGGTCATTTTTTCACTGGCGCTGCTGCTGGACTTTTCCTGGCAGACGTCGTTGGCGCTCGGTTTGACATTGGCGCTCTCGTCCACCGCGATGGTGCTGCAAACTCTTAATGAAAAAGGACTGCTGCGAACAGACGGCGGGCAAAATGCGTTTTCGGTTTTGCTATTCCAGGATATTGCTGTCATTCCGATTCTCGCCATTTTGCCGCTGCTCGGCACGGCAGCCTCGCCCGCGAGTGCCGCGCACCACGCACCGACGTGGCTGGAGAGCTTGCCGATGTGGGCGGAAACGCTCGTCGTGCTCGCCGTGGTGACGGCCATCATTCTTGTCGGCAAATACCTGATCAGCCCGGCGTTTCGCCTCATCGCCAAAACAAGGCTCAGTGAACTTTTTACCGCGGCCGCTCTTTTGCTGGTCATTTCCATTGCCATGATCATGACATGGGTCGGTCTGAGTCCGGCGCTGGGTACGTTTCTCGCCGGCGTCGTTTTGGCGCAAAGTGAATACCGCCACGAACTGGAAACCGATATCGAGCCGTTTAAGGGCTTGCTGCTCGGCCTCTTTTTTATCGCCGTCGGCGCCTCCATCGACTTTGGCCTGATTGCGGCGCAACCGCTGCGAATTGCCGAATTGGTGCTGGCGTTGCTGGTGATCAAATTTATCATTCTTTTTATCCTGGGAAAAATGTTCCGCATGGGCCTGGACAATAATATGCTTTTTGCCTTTTCCCTGGCTCAGAGCGGTGAATTTGCTTTTGTGTTATTTTCATTCGCCTTGCAATTCAATATCCTGGATAGCTCGATAGTCAATCCCCTGATGGCTGTGGTGGCGTTAAGCATGGCCATGACACCGTTACTCATGCTCATCAACGAACGACTGATTCAACCGCGGCTCGGCACCAAACCAATCGAGCGCGAGATGGATAAAATCGAAGAAAAAAATAAAGTCATCATTGCCGGCTTTGGGCGGCTTGGCAGCACCATCGGCCGTTTCCTGCAAGCGCACGGCGTTTATGCCACCTATCTGGATGACGATGCGGATAATGTTGATCTGTTGCGCAAACTTGGGCTCAAGGTATTTTACGGCGATTCGTCGCGCCACAACCTGCTGAAAGCCGCCGGAGCGCATGAGGCCGACCTGCTCATCATTGCCATGAATGATCCGGAACGCGCCCTCAAAATGGTGCACACGGCGCAGAAACATTTTCCGCATTTAAAAATTATGGCGCGCTCAAAATGGCTGTATGACACCTACGAACTCATCGATCTCGGCCTCGACATGATCTATCGGGAAACGCTGGACACCTCCCTGAGAATGGCCGCCGACGCCCTGTGTGCCCTGGGACATCGCCGAAATCAAGTCTATCGCACCGTCAAAACATTTCGACGACGTGATGAAGCTTATCTCAGAGAACTGGCGGCCATGCGGCACGATCATTCGGAACTGATCCGCGAAACCAAACAGCGGATTGAAGACCTGGAAAAATTGATGTTGACGGAAATGGAGAACGCCGGCAAGGATAAAGACCTGGGATGGGACACGACCTCGCGGCGGGAAGAGGTATTGCACAATCAAAACACGAGTACAAGCACGACATAACATGGCAACGCCCATTGGCGTCCATCGCAATATGCGGCTCAATGCACCGATAATTGTATGTGCATCGTCAGGCCTTTTCTTCCCGACCGGACACTTTTTGAAGAACGGGTAAAACTATACTAAATCTGAGATTTTCATAAATGGAACACTGATTAAACGGATTTAACGGAT
>CAYSNA010000477.1:0-4135 GCA_964432185.1 uncultured Cytophagia bacterium | reverse complement strand
CACGTGGCATCCGTAAAAACGGGTGAGAGTCGTCCATATATTACCGAAAAGTCCAGTCTGGGATCCATTGCCTGGAGTCCTGATGGTTCGATGATTTCGTTTCGCGACAAACGCGGCGACAACAAGTTTACGCAGGTGTGGGGCATCCCGCTGAACGGCGGCGAGGCGCGGCCGTTAACCCATGCTGAGTCGAGCGTGTTGTTGTATCAGTGGCATCCGAACGGTGAGCACATCGCCTACGTCGCCACAAGACCGGCCTCCACAAAAGAAAAAGCTCTAAAGGAAAAAGGTTATGAGTTCATTTATGTTGAGGAAAATCTCAAAGACCGGAATCTGTATATCGTCGATGTGGACTCCAAGGAACCACGTTTGCTCACCGAGGGCGTAAGCGTGTGGGATTTTCAATTTAATAACGCCGGCACCCGCATCGCGGCGGCTATTTCGCCCCAAAATCTGGTTGATCACAGTTACATGTTTAAAAAGATTTTTCTCATCGATGTGGCTAGCGGCGAAAAAAGACAGTTGACGCATAACGACGGCAAACTCGGTAATTTTGTTTTTTCGCCGGATGATGCCGCACTCGTCTACAATGCGGCGCTGGAACGAAAAGATCATGCCAATAGCCAGGCGTATGTTATTGATGTGAACGGCGGTGAGGCGCTGAATCTGACACCAAAGAATTTTCGCGGCCACATCGACTGGGTGAGCTGGAAAGATAACAAAACCGTGTTGTATAAAGCGAGTGAAGGGGTGTGGCCGACATTGAGCACCGTACCGGCTGTTGGCGGCAAACGAACCATTATTTATAACTCGGAAGAGACCGGCGTGGTGCTCGAGGAGGTGTCCCATACGGCGGATGCCAAACAGTTCGCCTTTATGGCGGGAACCACGTCTGTACCTGGCGAGCTTTATGTCTGGCAGCCGAAAAGTGAGATCAAGCAACTCACCACACAAAATCCGTGGATGGCCGATCGACAACTCGGCGAGCAAAAGGTCATTCGTTACACGTCTCGTGATGGCCGCGAGATTGAAGGTCTGCTAATTCTTCCCGTGGATTACCAGGAAAACCAAACCTATCCGCTCATCGTCAATGTGCATGGCGGACCGGAAGCGAATTTTTCCAATAACATGCGACGCACCACGAGTTACTCTATTGCCGGCCAGGTTTTGGCCGGACGCGGTTACGCCGTCTTTTACCCCAACTACGGCGCCAGCACCGGCTACGGCGTTGATTTTGCGCTGGTCGGCTATGAGGATGCCGCCGGTCGCGAATTTGATGATATTGCCGACGGCATTGATTTTCTCGTGGAACAGGGTTTTGCCGATAAAGATCGCGTTGGCCTCGGCGGCGGTTCATACGGCGGCTACGCCTCGGCGTGGTTTGCCAGCTATTACACTGACAAGGTCAAAGCGGTGTGTATGTTTGTCGGCATCAGCAATTTGATCAGCAAACGCGGCACAACGGATATTCCGTATGAAGAACTCTATGTCCACTCCGGCAAAAAGCTGGAAGAGATGTGGCAGCACAGTTTGGAGCGCAGTCCGATTTATTGGGCGCACCAAAGCAAAACGGCGACGCTCATTGCCGGCGGTGCTGCCGATACGCGCGTGCATCCGTCACAGAGCCTCGAGTTTTTTCGTCGCTTGAAAATGAACGATCATCCCGCGGTTCGTCTCGTTCAATATCCGGGTGAAGGGCACGGCAATTCGAAACAACCGGGACGTATTGACTATCTGTATCGCCATTTGCAGTGGTATGATTGGTATGTGAAAGAGGCCAAACCGATTGACGGCCCCATGCCGCCGCTGGATTTGAGCGAGTATTATGGATTGGGTTTAGAATAAAAGTAGAATCACGAATTACTCGAATTTCACGAATTAAATTTTCATTTTTTTATTCGTGTAATTAGTGTAATTCGTGATTTTTCAAGAATTACAATTTGAATGATTAGCGCTGCAACAGCATCTTTCCAACAATATTTTCATCTGTAAATCCAATACGATAAAAATATAAACCTGACGATACACTTGTGCCGACATCGTCACACCCATCCCATTTCACAACGTGAGAACCTGATTTTAGAGTTTCATCGACAAGCGTTCTGATGTGTTGACCGCTTATATTGAAAATTTCGAGCTTCAACTGCCCTGGTTGTGGGATAGTAAACTCGATGATGGTTTCACTATTGAACGGATTTGGATAGTTGCCGCACAATTGAAATTCCAAGTCCTCATTAACGTTTTGATCCTTGACAGAGGCCGCAATATCTGTCGGTAGATACAGATCAAACGTTCTTTTAAAGTTGAGGCTATTTGACGTCCATTGTAACGGAATCGAAAATGATATTTGCTGTTCTTCTTTCGGAATGTTTGTGATTAGAAACGAAGCAGTCAAGATTGTCGAGTCATCCGGACTCATGTCTTGGAATTGCGTGATCAAATCAGAAAGTGTAACAACACACGGATGAGGCGGAAATTTGATCTGGATATTTTCAAGATTTTCATTGCCGAATGTTTTGAAATCAATTTCGAAATTCAATGTATCACCAACAACATATGAGCCTTCTTTTGGATTTAGCAAATTATAAGAATCCACATACAAACGACCGTGAAATGTGCGCTCACTTTTTTTTCGCCAAAATAAAAGCCGGGCTGCATTATGACCTCCATGCAGCTTCCCTTTGCATCTTTAACGAATGCCGTGACATCAATGTATTCATGCGGCAGCGTATCCGGGATGACCGCCTGATACTCACGATCAATTTTTTGCTGCGGCAATTCTATGCGTTGACCAGTCGATGACATCAGCGAGAGGCTGACGTTTGTAATATCATCATCCCAATCCCATGGGATAAAACGGACGATATTGTTTTCACCTTTTTGCACAAAATCTGTTGGTTTGCCGTTGGATTGAACCTGGAACAAATCGACGCAGGGAATGCCGGCGGTAAAATCAAAGTTGAAATCGAAAGTGGTTATGCTTTGCTGTCTGGATAATGTCACAGGAACTGTCGAACCCAAAAGTCGATGCCGTTTATCTTCCTCAGCCGGGAAAGAAATATCCCCCCAACTATCTGCAAGTGGCAACTCTTTTTTACCTTCGCAAATGAATGAACTCTTGTACATGTCACCCGGCGCAAAGGAGGAGAAATAGCCGTTAGTATTCACTACTCCCGGAAATTCTGCAATACCTCGATTCCATTTGTTGTCAATATAAATTGCTGATCCATGCTCGGTGAAAGCCCTATTTACGAAAAATACCGGCACCAGCGCGCTTTTCTGACGAGAAAAGACGAGCGTGTCACCGGGATTAGCGCTGAAATTTGTAATAAGGTGCGCAGCAAATGGGCGAGAATGCGGATGTTCAAAACATAACATCTGTCCATCAGGCTGTGGTCGAAATTTGCCGATCCAGTCGTAAAAGATGTGCCATTCTTCGTCTGCATCGAAACTACCGAATTCAAAGTAGCGGAAAAATGTTGAATCCATTTCTGCAGCCGATTTTTGCAGTCGAACACTCTCAGGTGAGTTTTTCAGAAATCTTCCAGTCGAATATGTATTGATAATGCGACTTGAAACCGGATATTCAACCTGCTTGTAAAAGCAACTGGCAAATCCCGCCAAAAATCCCTGGTAAAAAGCGTCAGGATTATTGGGATCGGTGTGGACGGAAAATCGTTCATAGTCATCGGTCGGAACATCGAGCAGTACATCCGCTGCCGTTTCAACGCCCAACGTGTAAGGATTCAACAGTAAAGGATCGGATTCTGGAGCCAAAATAATACTGGATTCCAATCGCACCTGGTTGCCAAGTTGAGATACGAATAGCAGTGGTGGCTGCGATACCTGATCTATCCATGTATGAAGGAAATCGGAACTTGAGGGGCGCGTCAATGAGAGCCAAAACTCCTGATAAACAAGACTGTCATTGCAAGTGATGCTGCTAATGGATTTTTGGGGCGCATACGCCGGCCATACGGCGTCATCTCGACTGACAAGTATTTTTTGAAAGTCGCCAGTCTCAACCTGTTTTTCAACCAGGTGCACAATCAACGTCGTGTCGGATTCTATACTTTTTTCTTCAAACATGCTGAGTATGTTATAATGCCCCTCCGAGAGCCGATGAGTATAGCTT
>CAYSNA010000476.1:0-4160 GCA_964432185.1 uncultured Cytophagia bacterium | reverse complement strand
GGCAGCGTGGTGTACGCCGCCACAACGCCCGGCAAACGCGCCGCCATGCCGGCGCCGGCGATCACCGCGGAAAAGCCCTTTTCCTCGGCCGTTCGGGCAAACTCGGCCGTCTCCACCGGCGTGCGGTGCGCCGACATGATCAAGGTTTCAAACTCAATATCAAAATAGTTCAGGTACTCCTCCGCCGCTCCCATGACCTCAGCGTCGGACGTACTTCCCATAATAATTGCGACTTTCATTTTTTTCTCCGTTCTTGTTCACCTTTTACTCTAAATGTTGAAGCAATGCCATCCAGTTGACGAAGGTATTCACTCTTGCGCCGTCCTGGAGCAAAAACCGCAAGATCGATCAAATAGAGTCGGCCGTCTGTTTCTTCATAAAATCCGTAGGATCGAAACGGTCCGCCCATGACATGTTTTTCATTCTGCCACACGCCATCAAGACGAATGGCGTAGCGATCGTTGAAATCAACAACCTTTTCCTGCACCTTGATGGTCGAATCCTCATAAACATAATCGCCATCATAAAACGGTTCGATGACCTCGGCCCGTCGCTGTAACATCCATTCCCTGGACAGCAGCGACGGATCGTCAACCGGCTCCCAATAGACGGAGAGCCAGCGTTGTGGATTGAAGCGTCGGAGCCAAACGTAGCGAATGTCTGCGGAATCAACAGCAACATAATAGTCGTGCTGAACGCGCACGTTCCATCCGTGTTTGTTCATCAACGATTTGTTGATGTCGTCCTGCTCAAATTGCACATAAAGCGAACGAAAGACATTAGCCGACATGTTCTCATCAAACAAATTATAAATCCGATCTCCGTGTTCCGTCAGATTGTTTTTCAGCGTTTCAACATCTTTGGCCACAGCCAGAGCGAGCAGTTGATGCATGGCCCAGGGATCATTCTTGTTGAACAGAAAAGCGCTGTCTTCCTGAACGCGCGCCAGAGCATCGTCCGACAGCATTTTTTTCAGCAGCTCCGTCATGTCGTTCTCTATATCGAGCGAACCAACAAACAGTAAATTGGGAAAACGGATTAGATCCTTCAGGTCCTTTGGTTCCCGATGCAGCAATTCAAAAATCGGCTCCGGTTGCGGTGTATACTGGATCCGCTCCATCACTGCCAGAACATCGTCCTCGATATCAAGCCACTGCGTCGAATCGGCCAGAATAATGATTTTGTCCTGCGAGCCGAGAGAATCCTTTTTCATGCCGCAGGACAGAATAGTCACGAATGCCAAAACAATGGCAATCAATGCGTAAAGTCGTTTTGATTTAAACATACATCCACCTCCATCTGAGTTTGAGCCATACATCATAAAAACAAGACACTCGCGAAAGTGTGCTTTATCTGTTGTATGACGTTAACCCGGAGCATGTTCCGTGCGCTTTGTTACAGATTTTCGATGCTCGCGTCGGAGGGCAAAGATCAGACCTCCGGGAATTGTGGCGATTATACCAACAATATACGCAAGAAATTCAAATGTCACAACCTTTGATGCCGCCAGACCGATCGTGGAAAACAGGGTAACGCCGGATTGTTCGCGCACACCAATGCCGCCAAAAGAGATCGGCAAACTGGCGAACAGCGCCACGAGCGGAATGAACATAAAAAAGAAAACCGGATTGACGTTCACGCCCACAGCCAGCGCGGCAATATAATGTACCAGGATACGCAACGTCTGAACGATAATTGAAATTCCCAAAATGAGCACCAGCACAAGGTGTTGATGCCGGAACTGGTTGATCGCCACATAAATCGCATGGATTTTTGTGCTGATAAAAAACGGTACAATCGGCTTGAACAGGCGCCCGACCGCGATGCCGGCTTTTTCATTAAAAAGAAAAATAAAGATCAGAATCCAGACGACCAGAATAAAGCCGATGACATAGACGGCTTTGAACGATGTGAGATGATGAATCTGGAACAGCGAAACGACCATGGCAATGGATGTCAACACAAAAAAGCCGATGAAGCGGTCAAATACCACCGAAGAGACCGCGGCGGTGGAATTGCCGGCGTGCCGCGAGACGTCGTAAATGCGCAACGCATCGCCGCCAACGTAGCCGATGAGAAAATTGTTAAAAAATAGACCGACGTGATAATAGGACACGACATGACCGAGTGACATGCCGACTTTTTGCGAGCGCAGCAGTAAAAACCATTGCACCGCGCCCAGCACATTGCTCAAGCTAAAAACGAGGACCGCCAAAGCGATCCACCACCAATTGGCGTTTTTGAGCTGTTTGAAAATGTTTTCCGGCCCAATGCCATGAAAAAGCCAAACAAGAAGAGCACCACTAATGAGAATTTTCAAGAGATTGGTAAAAAATTGTCGACGCCGCGTGATACTCAGATTATGTTCCTCAAAAAAAGTGATAAAAAATGCAAAGCACGGATTGACCAGTGCAATCCGTGCTTGTGTGGGTTTCAGTTAAAGTGTTGTGTTGGAAAATCCGGCCGAATCCGCGAATGCGATTAGTTTTCAGAATCGTCCGTCTGTTCAGGCTGATTTTCAACCGGCGTCGCCGCTTCTCTGTCTTTCCGAGCTTGAATTGTCGTCTTTTTGCCCAGGGCTTCCTGGTCGGTGGGATTTCTCGCCAACCAGTCGTTCAGGATCGCCAACGCCTCGTCGTAACGTTTATCCCGTTCCAGCAGCGTCACATAGGTGCCGACCACGTCAGGATTCGTCGGTTCCACACGAAAGGCGTACTCGGCCAGCCGGGTAAATTCTTCCGGCATATCGGCAAAATGGTAATATTGACCCACCTGCAGCGGCAGACGAATATCCGGCGCCGGAATGACCTCAAACGGCATCACCTGTTCCATTTTCTTCAAAGTGGCGCCGAGCTTTTCATACTCCTGATCAGAAAAGTAGACATGCGCCAGGCGCAAAAAGGCGGCGCGATAATTTTGCAGCAAGCCGATGATGTTGTCGTTAAAATAGACATCCGGATTATTCAGGTTGCGATATTGGAACACCTCGCTCAAATTTTTATCCAGTTTTTCCGTATTGACACGATCGACCTTGTACGGCACAATCTTGAAGGTCAGGCCGTCCATGCGCAGATAATCATCAAAATTAACTTTATTTTGATTGGAGACGGTGACGGCAAAATAGATCGGCTTTTGCCATCTGTTGGCGGCCACAATGTTCAGCACCATATAATCCTGAATCCGAATGGCCTGTCCAAAAACCGTCGGTTCAACGCGAACTTTGATCGATGTATCCGTCAACGCCGCTTGTTCTTCAAGAGAAATAAATTGACCAAGATCGTTAAACTGTTCAAGCCGCGCTGTCGCCGGTACCGGAATCGTTAATTCGCGCGTCTTCCATGGCATAATTTCCAGTTGTGTTATCTGCTCGTTTGACAAGCTGATCGGCACTTTGGGCTCCTGGTTTTTCAACTGTTTGATGTACCACGGCGTGTTCAACAAACTGAGATTGACAACCCGCACATCCGGACGAATATCGTAAACATATTGCAAGAACCAGAGCGGAAATGTATCATTATCGCCATTGGTGAAAATGATGGCGTTCGGCTCGCATGACTGCAGGATATTGTACGAATAATCATACGCCACATAATTGCCGGTACGGTCGTGGTCATTATAATTATGGGCGATGAGATTGATCGGCACCATCAGCGTAAAGAGCGCGATAAAAGCGACGGCCAGCGCCGTGCGTGCCGATTTGCTGGTGAACGCCTCCTTGACCCATTCGAGCACGGAACTGACGCCGAGGCCGATCCACACCGCAAAGGCAAAATAGGAACCGACAAAAACATAATCCCTCTCGCGCGGCTGCGGATCCTCCTGGTTCAGGTAGATGACGATGGCGATACCGGTCAAAATAAACAACATGGAGATGAACGACGCATGTTTCCAGTGCTTAAAAAAGTGATGGAACATGCCGAGCAAGCCGAGCAGGAACGGCAAGCCCCACAATCCTTTCAAGGAAAAAAGTTCTGCGATAAAACCATCCGGGCCAAGTGTAGTGCCCTTGCCGACGAATTGCCAGCCAAAATAACGCCAGTACATTTTGTTCAACTGGTAATTCCACATGAAATCCATTTGTTTTTCAAAGTTGTAGGTCTCATAGTTGGCGTTCTTATTTTCATACTCAAACTGCCAGTCCGGCGGCAGGCCGGGGTAAC
>CAYSNA010000475.1:0-4169 GCA_964432185.1 uncultured Cytophagia bacterium | reverse complement strand
TCATCGCTCTGGCCTCCGACAACGGCGAAGCCTTCCAGTATCGTCCGGAAGCCGACGGCGTAAGCCTGAATATGCCGGGCGTTGCCACGGTAAAGGCTCCGAAATACTTGAAACTGCAACGTATTGGCGATCTGTTCCAGGGCTGGACCTCTGCCGATGGTAAAGCCTGGGATAAAATCGGTTCCGTCGAATTTCCGATGAGCGAACAGATTTATGTCGGTATGGCGGTTACATCTCACAATAACACCGCATTGTCTACCGGTACATTCGGAAACGTCCGCATCAGAACCTCCAACATCAATGATGTTGAGGAAAATATAGTGGCCGAGCTGCCGGCAGAGTTTGCACTGTCACAAAACTACCCGAACCCATTCAACCCGACAACGACGATCAATTTCTCGCTGCCGAAAGATTCTCAGGTTAAACTGACGATCTACGACATTCTCGGCCGCGAAGTTGTCACCCTCGTTGACGAAAAGATGGAAGCTGGTATTCACAACGTCACATTTGACGCTGCCAAATACGCTTCAGGCGTTTACTTTTATCACCTGAAAGCCGGCAACCGCGTCTTTACCAAAAAGATGATGTTGATGAAGTAATTTGTTTTTCCAACTCTGACAGGGTTTACACCCTGTCAGAGTTTTCGTTTTAAAGCTCAAACCTGTCACGATGTCCAATCCTGACAGGTTTTTTTTCGGCTATACGTGTTGAACCGTCAGAAGAATTATCCAGGACACAAAAACGGCAGACAAAAATGAAGCGACACAAAACAAACGACATCTCGGCTCTGAAAAAAATTCTCTTCACCCTCATCGCTGTTTCACTGCCGCTCCTGCTGATTCTTTTGCTCGAATTGACTCTGCGCCTGTTCAACTATGGCGGCACTCTCGATCTGTTCGTTCTTCACACTCAGGGACACCGGTCCGAATATGTGCTGAACAAGGATTTCACCAAACGCTATTTTTTTCACAAAGGCATCAAAACGCCCATTCCATTATCCCAGACGTTTTCCGCCGACAAAAATGATTCAACCGTGCGGGTATTTTGTCTTGGCGCTTCTACGACGCAGGGCTTTCCGTATCAACCGAACGGCAGTTATCCGGCCATCCTGCAAAACATGCTCGCGGATGTGGCGCCGGACAAACACATCGAGGTGATTAATTGCGGCATCACCGCCATCACCAGCCATTCTGTGCTCGACATGGAGCGCGAAATTCTGCGCAACTACCAGCCGGATGTGCTGGTCATCTATACGGGCCACAATGAATTTTACGGCGTCTTTGGACAAGCCTCCACCCTGTCGCTGTTTAAAAACCGTTTCCTCTTGAAAAGTTTTCTCAGTTTGCAGCGCTCGCGTCTGGTCCTGCTGACTCGCAATACCATCAACGGGATTTTTGGCAGGCGTTTGGAACGACAGGGCGATAAATCCACCACATTGATGCGCCTGATGGCCCGGGACATCGGCATCGAGTTGTCGAGCCGATTGATGCAAAAGGCGCAAAACGATTATCGTAAAAATCTGCGGGATATGATCCGCCTGGCGCAAAAACACAACACGAAAATTTTGCTGTGCACGCTGGCGGATAACCAGCGGGATCTGCCGCCGTTTGCCTCGAAACACGCTGCCTCCTTTGCGGATCGGGATTCGCTGCAGTGGCAAACCTTCATGCGGAACGGTCAGCAGTTCTTTGAGCCCTCTCAATGTGATGCGGCACTGGATCAATTTCAACAAGCCCTTCACATCGATTCGACCTATGCATTGACGCATTATCGGCTGGCGCACTGTTTTGCCGCTTTGCAGGATAGTCAAAATGCCAAAAAACATTTTCAACTGGCCAAGGATTTTGACACCATCCGCTTTCGCGCGCCGTCGTCCTTTAACTCGATTATTCGGCGCCTGGCGCAGGACTATGACGTGCCGGTTGTTGATGTCGAAGAATCGTTCCGGGCTCAGTCGCCAGGCGGCGTGGCCGGATTTAATTTGCTGTTTGAGCATGTTCACCCCAACCTGAACGGTTATGAACTCATCGCCCGGAGCATTGCGCAGGTGATGAAAAAAAATCAAACCATTGACGCTGACTGGGATTGGTCACGTGCCAAATCGGACAGCGCCTACATGGCTCAAACAGCCATGACACTTGTCGATCACGAAGTGGTGAATTACACGCTGTACCGCCTGACCAACCAGTGGCCGTTTCCAGCCCCGGAATCGATGCCGCCGTATAAGCGAATCGGCAGCGAAAAAACCGAAGAGCTGGCCAGGCGTGTCGTTGATGCCGGACAAGGCATCGTTGAGGCGCATCTCGATTATGGTCATGAATTGCATCAAAACAACCAACTGGATGCTGCTCTGCTCGAATATAAGGCGGCGCTGGCCATTCAACCGCTGGCCGTCACCTACAACCGCCTCGGGCGCGTCTATTTGCGAAAAACGGAAGAGGCATTTCGGCAGCAGCACGATTATGCCGCGGCTTTGTCATTTTTTCAACATGGCGTACACTATTTTCGCGAGGGGCTCGAGCGCTGGCCGGACGACGTCGAACTCAACTTTAATCTGGGATTGCTCTATTTTATGCGGCAGGATCAGATTGATGCGGCTATTGCACAATTCCTCAACGTCCTCGAGTTGGAGCCGGATCACAAAAATGCGCATCGGCAGCTCGTTGAGCTGTACATGCGGCAACAGAATTTCGACAAAGCAAAAACGCTGTTGGAAAAAGCAGTCACCCTCTTTCCGAATGAGGCGCGTTTTTGCACCGATCTCGGTGTGATATGTCTGCACGAAAAAAATTATGATAAAGCGCGGACGTGGCTCACCAAAGCCATTCAATTGAATAACGATCCCAAGGCTCAATTTTTCCTCAATCAACTTGAGGCGCAATCGCCACGCCACTAAACAGTTTCGCAAATTTTGTCCCTGCTCTTTTAAACGCCCCTCTTTCCATATTAAGAAAATGTTTATCAAGTGTTAACTTTTTGTTGACTTTGTCGCCTGCTGTATTATATTAAATTCAGCACATGAACAAATTGTCTACTCAAGCCATATATAGCCGGATAATCCCTATTGATATGCGAATCCTTTCCCTCAGGCATTTTGAAAACAAGTTAAGCAGATAATATAATTGGAGGATTTTTGCCTATGATAACTTGATCATTTTCATTTACCGGGAAAGGAAACGTTCTATCTTCCGATCCTAACAGTACGTTTACTTGATAATTCTATTAATTGGAGGTCAAAATGAAGTATACTGTTAGCATAGCAATTCTACTCTTTCTCCTCGTGTCAAACTTTTCTCTAACTGAAGCCGCACCAGCTCTGGAAACGCTCACCGGTTGGGCGGAAAATTTTGATGCGCCGGTTGATCTTGATTTCTGGACGCCAAACAAAAAACTCCATGAGGATGAAACGCCGGTCTTTGCGGTCACGCAGGAAGAAGGCGCGCTCAAAGTCGTCATGAAACAATCGCATTTTGCCGATGGTCAAATGTATGATGCCGCGACTTTAGGCGTGCAATTTGACTTGACCGGCGTGGAAATGTTTGCCGTAAAAATCAAAGTTGAGCCGGGCGCTCTCTATGCCGGAAAAGACGTCGACACTGTTCCTTTTATGGCGTCACCGTTTAGCGTCAAGGATGACACGGTTATTGTTCGCCAGCATTCCAATCCGACCATTGCAGTTCCGGATGACGGACAATGGCACGAGCTCTTATTTGACTGGACTGTACCGGATGCTGATCAGGCTACATATCCCAACGTTTACACCAATATCACCCGGCTGCTTTTGGAAACGGTAAAATGGCCGGATATGTTTGAAGCCACTTTTTGGATTGATGATTTCAAAATCGGCGATGCCGCCGTTCCTGTACCGCCGGATATTATTTGGGTTTCCGGTACCATTCAGGACAGTCTTGGCGTCTATTCTGACCAGGGTTTTGTTGACCTGTTGACGGATGCCGGCTATGTCGTACAGCACGAACGTGACACCATCACCGGCAAACCACTGACCGACGAGCAGAAAGATGTTCTGGAAAGCGCCAAACTGGTTATCGTCAGCCGATCCACAAACAGTGGAACCTATAACAGCGTTAGCTGGAATTCCGTCAAAGTTCCGCTCATTCTGACGACGTCGTATTTGTCACGCGCCAATCGCTGGCAATGGTTTGACAACG